>JAHIER010000017.1 GCA_018901555.1 Patescibacteria group bacterium | reverse complement strand
TCTTTAAAAAATAAATTGCATCCATACAATGATTGGATAAAGGTCTATTCATTTTAAAAATTAATTATCCGCCAGCTGGCGGAAATAAATTTATGTTAAATGAAAATTTACAAAAAGCATTAGGTATTTTGGCTGTTTTACTGGGTTTATATTTACTTATCCAGTCCTATAACAGTTTGCAAGCTAGCCGTTATATCGGACAGGATGTGATGCCTAGCAATACCATAACAGTTAGCGCTACAGGTGAAGTTTTTGCTAAACCGGACATTGCCCAAATTTCAGTATCTGTGGTGGAAGAAGCCAAAACAGTGTTAGAAGCGCAAAAAAAGCACAGCGAATCAATTAACAAAATAATTGATTATTTGAAAAATTCTGGCGTTGAGGATAAAGATATAAAAACTTCTGCTTACAATATTTATCCGCAATATAATTGGACTGAAAGCCAGGGAAGAATTTTTACAGGATATCAAATTACCCAGACTCTTGATATAAAAGTTAGAGATTTGGACAAGGCTGGTCAAATACTTGGCGGTGTGGCAGAAATGGGAGCTAATCAGATCGGCGGAATTAATTTTGTTATTGATGATGATGACGCAGTTAAAGAAGAGGCCAGGAAACAGGCGATTGATAAAGCTAAAGAAAAGGCTGATAAAATTGCCAGTGATTTAGGAATAAAATTCGGCCGACTAGTCAGCTTTTATGAATCAGGCGATAATTACCCGATTTATTATGAAGCAAAGAGCATGGGTATTGGCGGAGGAGATAGTTCATCAGCGCCATCAATTCCTAGTGGTGAAAATAGCATTACAATAACTGTAAATCTTACTTACGAAATAAAATAAACCTTATTTTAAAAGAATTTTTGCAATCCCGCCTGAAGCGGGATTGACTTTTTTCTGTGGATAGTGTATAATTGGAATAGAATTAAAATCTCGCATTTTGCGGGATAGAACTTTGAAAGAAAGGAGGTTATTTTTAGGGAAAGGGATACTTTTTCTTTTTAACTTTTTTGAAATTGAAATTTAAAAACTCTGATTTTATTTTTGGAGGGACAAAATGATTAAACAAAAAGAAGAAGATAAAAGAGACACTGTTGGAACAATCGGACCGGGTTTAGGAAATTCTGTTGCCAAAGCAGTACATGTGGCGCAACAGAAAAAGAAAGAAAAAGGCAATGGAAGTGGAAACGATGGCGCACTCCCAGATCTCGGAAGTTTTAATGTTACTCTTTTGAGCGATGAAGAAGTTGCAGAACGGACCAAGAAAGCGCGGGAACGCGCTGATTGGGCGCTTGGCGCGGCTACAAAGCTTGCCTCTCTCAAGGGAGAGATAGTCAAACTCGAAGATATTATTAAGGCCGGAGGCGCGTTAACTACTGAAGATGCAAAGCGTCTTGATTGGCTTCGCAAGAAAGCAGACGAACTTTCGCATGCAGGAGACGCAGGTGTTCAGGGCCATGTTGCATTCGCAACATTTCTGGAAGAGATGAGGAATGCAAGCCGGACCGTTTTAGTCTGCAAGAAGTATGCTGAAATACTTGTGCAGCGCGGACATTATCGTGTTGCAGGAAAAGCCGAACATGCGGATTTTCGCCAGCGTATGAAATTCGGCGAAAAGGATATTCTTCCGCAAGGCGCCGCAGTTGTTGATTACACGCTTTATCTTCCGGCGTTCAAACCGGAAGACAAAAGCGCAGGACAGCGCGCCATAGAGGCCGAGTTTACTCGTCTCAAGAGAGAAACTTATAAGGATCTTTCTAAGGCTGCAAAAGCACATGAGACCGAGGTTGAAAATGCCGGCGGTAAAACCGAACTTAAGCTTCTTAATCTGGGAAATCCAGGGGTGTATCTTTTTACCACCAAGAATCATCCAGATAAACGGAAGCGCGGAACAATTCGCGTGGAGGTTTACGAGCAGGAAAAAGAAGGTCATCAGCCTGAAAAATTCCTGCGTATTATCGGCGCAGGCGGACAGAGATTCCAGAACCTGACAAATGTTGTAAACACAACATTTGTCAGGTTCTCGGTTTTCAAAATCGGCCAGCCATTGCCATTCAGTTTCTTGAATGGCGGAGATGCGCCTGATGGACATCTGGAAGATAAGGCTGACTTGTTCAGCACGATCATTCATAAGCTCCCGCGCGACAAACAGGAGCCGGTGGTCCGAGTTATCAAAATTGTGAAAGAGATCCTCAAGGAATTCTTTGCCAATTCTGCAAGGTCAGAAACGGTTGAAGATTCCCCTACAGACTTGTTAGAAGAATAATCTCCTCGCAGTTTTTAATAGCCGGGAACTTCCTTGTTGTCTCCTTGACAATTTGGCGGTTCTCGGCTATACTTATTTTAGACTTAATTTCTTTTATCAAAAAAGGAGAAGATTTGAAATTAAATAGAAAAGAATTAGAAGAAAGAATTTTGCAGTTAGAAAAAGAAAAAGAAAGAAAACGGGTAGTCGCCTTTATTGATTTTGAAAACATCAATAAAACTGCCACTGAGCAGGGTAAAGTTATTGATTATGAAAAATTAATAGAAATGATACGAGGTTATGGCGAAGTTATTTTTGCAGACATTTATATTCCAGAAAATTATTTTTCTTTTATTGAAAGAACCCAAGTAAATCTAAATCTTTTGGGATTCAGAATTATTTGTTGCAAGAAAATGACTGAAGGTTCTAATAAAACTGAAGATACAGTTGATATTAATTTAATAAAAGATGGTATGAAGATTTTAGAACTTTTTCAAAACCTTACACATTTTGTGATAATCGGCCATGACAAACATATGATTCATTTAGCCACTGAAGCGCAAAATCGCGGAAAGGAATTGGTTATTATTGGAACAGAAAAAATATCGCATTTATTAAAGCGAGTGGTTGAAAGAAGTAAAATTCAACGCTTGCCAGTTAAAAATAATGGGCTCGGATAGAGCCCTTTTTTATTTATTGACATTTTTTTTAGCAGGAGTATTATATATTCATAAGCCC
>JAHIER010000016.1 GCA_018901555.1 Patescibacteria group bacterium | reverse complement strand
TTCTGCCACCCGCCATTTTTTGCAACCCAATAAGGCAAAGTCCAATGCCACAAAGTTACAAACGGCTCAATACCTCGTTTGCGCAAAGACCAAATCATTTCCTGATAATACTTTATAACATTTAAATCAAACTCGCCTTCCACTGGCTCAATGCGCGACCATTCAAGAGAAAAGCGGTAAGCATTTTGATTAAGTGATTTTAGAATTTCAAAATCTTCTTCAAAACGATCGAAGTGCCCGCAAGCCCGGCCTGAAATATAATTTTCCTCTTGAAGCGGGTTCGGTCCGCCAGCCAACGGATTTAAAATATAATCCGGCCAATTCTGAAATTTTGCATTTTGTACTTTAATTTTTACATTTTCTTTTTCCCAAACCGTCCAATCATTATGATTATCGCCTTCCACTTGATGACTGGAAGTCGCTGAACCCCACAAAAAACCTTGAGGAAATTTTAAGATTTTTGATTTTTCTTTCTCCATTCTTCTATATTTTTATGATGACCTGATAATAACACTTTCGGCACTTTGTATTTTTTACCTTTATGCATAAAAATTTCAGGCCGGGTATAAACTGGGATGCCCAAACCTCTGTTCTCTTCCAATGATTCTATTTTGCCAAGCACGCCAGGAATTTGACGCGAAATAGCATCTACGATAATAGCAGATGGCAATTCTCCGCCAGTTAAAACATAAGGGCCAATAGACAAATTTTCAATTTTTAATTTTAAATTTTTAATTATCTTTTTTAACCTCGCGTCTATACCTTCATAGTGCCCGCAAATAAAAATAATATCTTTATATTTTTGGGGCCATTTTTGCGCCATTTTCTGATCGAACTGTCTACCGATTGGTGACAAAATAATAACTTTTGTTCTAGTTGATTTTTTAATTTCATTTAGAACACTTAGAACAGCTCTAACAATTACATCAACTCGCATGACCATTCCCGGGCCTCCGCCAAATTGTTTTTCATCAACGGTTTTATGTTTATCTTTGGTATAATCACGAGGATTATAAAATTTTATTTTTATTTTCTTGTTTTTCTGAGCGCGCTTCAAAATAGAGCTTTCAAAATAGCTTTTTATAGATTCCGGGAAAATAGTTATGATGTGAAATGTCATATAAAACAAAAATCCATACTAATATTTTAGCACGGATCTTTGTTTTAATAAATTAGATTATGGCAGTTTAGATTTTGAAATCTTCTATTGCCTCATCAACACTTTTTGGTGCCCTTGCGCCACCTTCTGGTTCCTCAATTTTGAGGTTAACTCTAGCGCTATTTTTTAATCCAACCACCCTAAGAAGAGTTCGGATTGCCTTGGCTGTATTGCCGTTTCGGCCGATGATCTTACCCATATCTTCCGGGTCAACTTTGAGAGTAATTAAAACTCCCATTTCATCAACCTTGCGGTCAACTTTAACCTTATCAGGTTTCTCGACCAAAGCTTTTACAACATACTCGAGAAAATCTTTATCTGCATTCATGTTTCTTAGATTTTTAATCTTAACCTATAATTCAGCACAGCAGGCTTCGACATTCTGCCATTGCCATTGTTAATGCCTATTATACACGAATTTTATTTATTGTCAACCTCGGCGCTTTCAGTATTTTCAGGAACTGGTTGTTCATCTGGTTTTTTAACTATCGCTTCAGCTGGTTCTTTTACTGACTCTTCCCGCCCAGATTCTTCTTGGCGAGGCTCGCCAACTTCGTTGGTGACAACTTTTGGTGCTTTCTTTTCTTTATTGGCTTTTATACGGCCATGATGTAAAACATCTTTTTTCTTGCCTTCAATTATTTTGGCATTAATTAAAAGATTATGAACCGTATCTGAAATCTGCGCGCCCTTTGAAACCCATTCTTTTATTCTTTCAGCTTTAAATTGTGGCTGACCAATTTGCGGATTATAATTGCCGACAATTTCAATAAATCTTCCACTTTTGGTGGAATTTCTAGAATCAGTAACAACAACCCGATAACTAGGATCATGTTTTTTACCAACTCTTAATAATCTGATCTTTAACATACTTTAGTATCCTAGCAAAATTCCCATTTTCAGTCAAATGAAAAAGACGGCCGGAGCCGTCTTAAAGAAAAATTGCTTATTTCTCTAAAATTTTACTGATGGCCAATATCTGGCCCAAGCGAAGCAAATTGTCTTTTTTTTGCGTGATCATCTCGTCAATAATCTTGTCCAATGGAATCACCCCTTTCTTTTATAAAATGTGCAACACTAATCACAAAAGCTATCACGCATTACGTTTTCTGTCAATCTATCCCCAAACTAATGCGATAGCATTAATTATGTGCTAGTTAAAAATTTAAAGAGTCCTTTGATTTTTTATCTATTAGTGAATCTTTCCGCTTCAGTGAATTTTATAGAGAGCAAACGAGAAATACTGTCCGAACCCATGGTCACGCCATACAAAACTCCGGCCTGCTTCATTGTTTCTCTGTTATGAGTGATTAAAACTAATTGAGTGCGCTTGCTTAAATCTTTCAACATATTGCCATACTTTTGAGAATTAGCTTCATCTAAGGCGGCGTCGGTTTCGTCTAAAACTAAAAATGGAGGCGGATTAACCTGACTCATGGCAAAAAGCAAAGCAATGGAAGTCAAAGCCCTTTCTCCGCCAGAAAGCATATCTAAAGAACTAATCCTTTTTTGTGGCAAACTCACATGAACTTCAATACCCTCCTGACTTTCTTCATCAAGATTTTCCAAACCTAAAGTTCCTAATTCCTCGTCTTCAGAAGGCTTGGCCCGCTTTTTGGAAATAATTTTTTTCAATTCTGCTTTGCCTCCGCCAAACATAGCCTCAAAAAAAATCTGAAATTCTTTATTAATTTTATCAACACCCTCCCTGAAATCATTGTCTATTTTATCTTCTAATTCCCTAAGCAAGTCTTTTAAAGATTTAATTGATTGACTTAAATCATTTAATTCTTTTTCAAAAAATTCATCTCTCTTTTTTACATCTTCATATTCTTTTAAAACTTCGTCTCCAATACCTCCTGAGTCCTCTATTCTGATTTTTAATCTTTCAATTTCTCTTCGGGTCTTATGCCTTTCTTCCAGCCATTTTACAGAATCAACTTGATTAACCAATGATTCTGTTATTTTGCCAACTAGGGCTCTGGCTTCTT
Organism: Patescibacteria group bacterium; assembly: GCA_018901555.1. GTDB lineage: Bacteria > Patescibacteriota > Minisyncoccia > UBA9983 > UBA9983 > JAHIER01. The sequence continues at coordinate 1,912 of JAHIER010000016.1, read as the reverse complement.
GTTTTTCTCTTTCTAGTTCCTCTTTTTGCGTTTTAAAATTAAATTCTCTAGAATTAATATTTTCCAACAAAATTTTGAGCTCTTTTATCCTGCTTTCATTTTCATATTTTCTTTTTTCTAAATCACGCAAGAAATTTTCTTCTTTTCTTATTTTTTCTTCTAATGATTGGATTTCTGTTAAAAACTCTTTTTCCTGTTTTTCTATTTTAGCAAGCAAATCCTGAGTTTCTTTTTGTTTCTGTTTTAATTCTTTTAATTCCGGCGAAGCCACTGTTGCCCCAGACTTTATTTTATCTGAAAATTCTTTTATTAAACCACCGATATTATTTAAAACTTCTTTTATTATCTCTACACTATTTTCTGACAAACCCATTTTAATATGCCCTTCCAAGCCCTCAATAAAAACTATAACTTCTTTTGAAGAAATAGCATTTTCTGTTTTTGATTCTTTAATATCAACTACTTCCATCATGCCCTCAAGACGGCCGAGATCCCTTTCTATGGAATTTCTCTTCTGACGCAATTCATTTATTTCTGAATCTTTTTTATTTACTTGTTGACGAATTTCATCTATTTTATTTTTTAATTCTGTTGTTTTTGAATCTTCTTTGATTTCACCAGTTTCTTTTTCAAGTAATGAAATTTCTTTTTCTATTTTATTTTTCTGGCCACTGATTTCTTCTTTTCCAAAACGCAAATAACATTCTTCATTTGATAAATATTCATCATAATAATTTTTCAACTTGCCCTTAAGAGCGGAAACCTCTTCTGCTTTTTCAGCCTGCCTTTTTAAAAACTTTAAGTGAGGTTGAATTTCTTTTCTTAATGATTCAACTTGTTTTATATTATCCTGCGTTTTTTCTAGTTTTCTTTCTGCTTCTATTTTTTTAAGCTGAAAAATTTTAAGACCCAAAGCGTCTTCAATCATCTGTCTTCTCTCTTTTAAAGAAGCATTTAAAATTCTGTCAGCCTCACCCTGACTGATAATATGATGGCTAGAAGAACCGATGCCGATTTTACTTAAAAGTTCAATAATATCTTTATGACGAACTTTTGAATCATTTATCAAATAATCATTAATACCATCTCTAAAAACTTTTCGAGTTATTCTAACTTCATCATAATCAATTGGTAAATTTTTATTTTTATTATCTAAAATAAGAGAAACTGAGCCCTTCCCAAGGCGCGGAGCGGTTTGAGAGCCATTAAAAATAAGATCTTCGCCCTTTTTCCCGCGCAAGCTTTTCATTGATTGTTCGCCTAAAACCCAGCGCATGGCCTCTGCTATATTCGATTTACCAGAACCATTAGGTCCAACAATGGCAGTAACAGGAACAGGAAATTCCAAGCGCGTAGGCTTGGCAAAAGATTTAAACCCGGATAGTTCTAATCGTTTTAAATACATAACAAATAAAAATTCGAAAGATTAATTATATAATAACCAATTGAAATAAAAAATAAAAGGCCCCCATTGGGGGCTTTAAAAAAATGTACTATGAAATTTTGGTACCCTTGCGAGGGATCGAACCTCGGACCTCCTAAAGCCTTTAGCTCTAAAACACTGCTTACTGTACACTCAACAGGTAAAGCTTTCGGCGCGCTTATCTAGCGGGTGCTCTTCCAACTGAGCTACAAGGGCACAGTTTTTCTCTATTTTTATTCCTAGCAGAAACCGAAAAATTTTGCAATAACCAAAAATGTTCGTGACCGAGTCACGAACATTTTTAGTCAATCCAGTTTTTGGCCTTGAGCGCTTCACGGGCAGATGACTGCTCTGCTTCCTGTTTTGAATTTCCCTGGCCTTCGGCAATTAAATCATCATTAAAATAAACGCCCACCACAAAATTCTTAGCATGATCCGGACCCCATTCTTTAACTACTTTATAAACTGGTGTAATGCCAACGATTTCTT
>JAHIER010000077.1 GCA_018901555.1 Patescibacteria group bacterium | reverse complement strand
GAACTTACTGGATGCTGATGGAAAAAAGAATTTATATAATCCATGGATGGGATGGAAGTCCTGAGGAACCTATGCATAAATGGTTGAAGAATCAATTAGAAAAAAGAGGATTTAAGGTGTCAGTTCCAAATATGCCAAATTCAGCAAAACCAGAAATAAATTCGTGGGTAAATAAAATAAAAGAAATTGTAAAAAATCCAGATAAAGAAACTTATTTTGTAGGACATAGTATTGGATGTCAGGGAGTTTTAAGGTATCTTGAAACTTTAAACACAGATATCAAAATCAGAGGGGCAATTTTTATAGCTCCATGGATGAAATTAGACCAAAAGACAATTGAAGAAGAAGGAGAAGAAGTTATTGAAATTGCTAAACCCTGGATGGAAACTCCTATTAATTGGAGTAAAATAAAAATGCATACAAATAAATTTACTTGTATATTCTCAGATAACGACCCCTATGTCCCATTATCAAATAAAAAATTATTTGAAGAAAAACTTGGAGCAAAAACTATAATTGAAAAAAATAAAGGACATTTTACTGAAGATGATAATGTATTTGAAAATAAAACAGCACTAAACGAATTAATAAATATTGCTAATTAAAATGGACACTTATAACTTAACAAGAATCACAACTCTTGCCCTTGCAGATTCTGTAAATCCGTGTGCAATTGCAGTTCTGGCAATGGTGTTAATGGCAATCTTGATTCAAAGTCCAGACAAAAGAAAAAAGGTTCTTTACGGAGGGTTTGCATTTGTCTTTGCAATTTACCTCGGATATTTATTCTATGGGATTATCATAATTCAATTCTTCAGAACTTTCGCAGAGTTTCTAAGAGGAAATTCCGCAATAATTTATAATGGACTTGCAATTTTAGCAATGGTAATTGGGGCATTAAACATTAAAGATTATTTTATGTACAGACCAGGCGGGCTTGCAACAGAAATGCCAATCTGGATGCGCCCAAAAGTTAAAAAAATAATTGGCGAAATAACTTCCACCAAGGGAGCTTTTGTAATCGGATTTTTAGTCACAATATTTTTACTCCCGTGTACAATTGGCCCTTATATAATCGCGTCAGGACTTCTTGCAGAACTTGGAACTATTGGAGCACTTCCATGGCTTTTGTATTATAATTTAGTTTTTGTTTTTCCAATGCTAATTATCGTCGGAATAATTTACTTTGGATTCAGAAAAGTCGATGAAGTTTCTGGCTGGAAAGAAAGAAATATCAAAAGACTACACCTGATTGCAGGAATTTTGTTGTTCTTAGTTGGTGTTGGATTATTAGTGGGTTGGATTTGAATCACAACAATTCTTAAAAACTATAACTTCCCGAATTTTATATGCTAAAAGAGGAATTTATTGAACAGATAAAAAACCAGATTGGTTCAAATGGAAAAAGAGGTTGGCCTGTTGCTGTAAGAGACAGGATTGCGTTTCCGCATATGAATGATTTAATAGTTAGTGATGCAAATGTAGGAATAACATTTTTATGGACAATGAGGGATGATGTTTTGCCTAAACTAAAAAAAGAAAATTTGGCAATTGCAACAAATTTCTACACTCCAGCAGGCCTTCAGGGAATGGTCAGAAATATACTCGGCAATCCTTTTATTAGATATATCATACTTTTTGGAGAAGAATATTCTTCAAAAGCAAAAACAGACAAAATATCAGAAATTACAAGTGCAAATGCAATAAGAGCTTTTTTTGAAAAAGGTGTTAATAATGACAGGAAAATTGACGGGTTTGAAAGTTCCATCAAATTTGATAAAAACATTCCTTTAGAACTGATTGAAAAAATAAGAGAGAATGTTCAATTAATTGACCTAAACAAAAAAATGCCTAATACATCTTTAAATGAAAAAATTCAAGAAGCAAATAAATTAATTTATGAATTAGAAAAAAAACAACCATTTTTAGAAAAGCCCCACACTTTCGATTATGAAAAAACAAAAGAATCATTTCCTTATGAAAGTGGTCCTCTGATTGTTCAGGGAAAAACAATTCCAGAGTGCTGGATAAAAATGATTCATAATATCTACAGATATGGAAAAATAAATTTAATGAATGCTGATACAGACAGATGGATAAAAGAAATAAATAATATGGTTGTTGTTATAGAAGAACCGCAAAATACTGATTTATTGTTAAATCCGTTTTTAGTTCCACTAACTAAGGAAAAAATTGAAGCATATAAAAGCGAAATTCTTTCTCCAATACTTCCAGAAGGCAAGGCATATACTTATGGAAATAAATTAAGAGCATATTATTACCCTTCTTCAAAAGAAATAAAGGATTTGGTAAATTTTGAAGGTTACAAGGATTATGAATTTGGAAAAGGCCTGTGGCTTGATGCAAATGTAAATTATAAAGGAGAAAGTTGCGAGATTGACCAGCTGCAAGATATGATTGATGTTCTGAAAAGAGACCCTTATTCAAAAGCGTGTGTTGCAATTACATGGCACTCTGCTGACGAATTAATGAGAAAACATAAATCATCTCCTTGTTTGGTTTTTCTTCAGGCACTTGTCCAGGATGATAAATTAAATTTAACTGTGTTTTTCAGAAGCCATGACATGACACAAGGATGGCCAGAAAATACTTATGGATGTGCAGCAATTCAAAAATATATTGCAGATGCAATTGGTTATAAACCAGGTCTGTTAATTATGATTTCTGGAAGTGCACAAATATATAATAATTATTACCCTCAAGTTGAAGAAATGCTTGAAAAATATAAAAATCAGTTAAATTCTTGCACAGATGCGAGAGGAAACTTCCTGATTAAATTAGAGAACAATGAAATTATTGTAATATTAACTCATTCTGAAACAGGACAGGAACTGGAAAAATATTCAGGGAAAACAGCCCTTGAATTAAAAGACAAAATAACCAACAAAGTTTATTCTCTGCAGACAGCTCATGCAATTGATTTGGGAACAGAACTGCAAAAAGCAGAATATTGTCTGAGAAATAATTTGCCTTATGAACAGGATACAGAAATTCCAGAAAAAAAGGAAATGAACAAAAAAGAATATAAAGAAAAATTAGAGATAAAAAATTCCACTGTTACAAAATCATATTCATTTTCAAACATAAAACAAGATATTGGAACAATTTATATTGCTGGAAAATTAACAGGAGACGCAAGTCCTGAAGAATCAAAAAAGTTTTATGAGGATATCGCAAGTGTTGCTGAACAGTCTGGATTTAATGCGTATCTCCCCCATAAATTTACTGACCCAATTGAACATCCTCATATTTCTGCAAGAGAAGTCTATGAGAAAGATTATCGGATGGTTTCTAAAGCAGATATAATAATTGCGTTTGTAGGTGAGCCAAGCCTTGGAGTTGGAACAGAGTTAGAGATCGCTAAAAACAGTAATACTAAAATAATATTGGTTTATCCTGAAGGGGAAAAAATTTCCAGAGAAGCATTAGGAAATCCTGCTGTATCTGAAATAATAAAATATTCTTCAAAAGAAGATGCAATTAGTCAATTAAAAGACGTACTTGAAACACTTAAAAAAAAACTAAATTATAATATTATTAAAGAAAGCGAACTTGGCTCTCGTCCAACCTGGGATGAGTATTTTATGAAAACTGCGATAACTCTTGCCTCAAGGTCTTCTTGTGTTAAAGTTCATTCAGGAAGTGTTATAGTTCATGAAAAATATATTATCGGGGAAGGTTATAATGGAGCTCCACCAGGAATAAAAACCTGCCTGGAAAAAAATTATTGCACAAAAGAATTCAAAACAGGAAAATCTTATGAAGAAACACTGAATACAGGACAATGCATTGGAGTACATTCTGAAATGAATGCACTTGCCCATACAAATACAACAATACACAAAGGAGCAACTTTATACACAACAATTTTCCCATGCCATGCTTGCGCAAAAACACTAATTTCACATGGAATTAAAAGAATTGTTTTCAAAAAAATGTACGACGAAGACGAAGCTAAAAGAGTCATTGAATTATTTAATGAAGCAGAAATTCAGATTGACGAATTAGACTTAAGCCCCAATAGGTTAATAGACATTGATTTTAGTTATAGAAAACTAAGATTTGATATTTGGTCTGAAGAAGAAAAAGAAAAAATAAAAGAGAT
>JAHIER010000074.1 GCA_018901555.1 Patescibacteria group bacterium | reverse complement strand
TTTTTATATTTAATTCTTTTTCAATAAGATTTTCTACTGGCAAACCATGGCAATCCCAACCAACCCGTCGAGGAACATTAAATCCTTTCATTGTTTTATAACGCGCCACTGTATCTTTTATAGTTGTGGCCAAAATATGCCCGTGATGAGGTTTGCCGGAAAGAAACGGCGGGCCATCGTAAAAAGAAAAAAACGGTTTATCTTTAGACTGCTGAAGAGATTTTTTAAAAATATTATTTTTCTCCCAAAAATCAAGAATTTCTTCTTCTTTCATATCTCAATTTCCCCCACTCTACTGCCCAATATTCTTTAAGAAACCGAAGGCCTCTTCAAGGTTTTTAGTGATAATCTCAAATACAGACTCCGAAGCTCTAGGAGCTAGAATAGTTCTAACTGGAGACTGAGTTGTATTTTTAGCTTCATCTGAAGAAACTATTTTAATACGATAAATTGTAGCTGGTTTAAAGTTTGTAATAATCACTGAATGATCTAGAACATATTCATTCTCCTGACCAACTTTGTTTTTAAGATCTGTGGCAATGCCAACGCCTTCTTCAAAAAAGACTAATGAATTAGCTGGTTCATTTGTTTTCCAGGAAATAACTGTTTGTAGTTGATCTGTCTTGTAAGGAATGAAAGCTGAATTGATATTGATTGAAGAAATCTGGGGTGGATAAATGTCTTTCTTTGTTTTAACTGTCAAAGGTTCAGCTTCTACCAAATTGTTGTCAGCATCATAACCATAGACTCTCACTGTATAAACTGTATCTGGAACTAGATTCTCTACTTTAACAATATGTTGTTTGCTCAAATCTTCAGCGCCAGTCTGACCTTTTTGATTAGTTGTATTGTTAGTGTATTGAACAAAGGAAGAAGTTTCTTTGTTGGTTTTCCAAAAAGCTGTAAATTCTGAATTTCCAATGTTTGTAATTTCTAGAGTTGTTTTAGCTGATTTTGTGAAGAAAGTATAATCTTTTGATTTACCAATAACATCCGGGAAAACATAGGCCTTGGCTTGAACATGATATTTAGTGGCTGGCAAAAGATCAGTGATTGCAACTTTGTGGTCAGCTAGTTTACCTCCTCCTTCTGCTACTTCAGTGATGTAAGGGTTAGCTTTAGTTTCATCATAAGCAGAATCAGTGGCTAATAACAAACTGCCGTGAGATGGAATATTTGTTTTCCAAATAATATTGGCTGAATCTTCTGTAATATCTTCTACCTTAAGATTGCTCACAAACGGTGGAACTAAGGAAGGCAAAAATGATTCTATTAAACTTTCCAGCTCTTCCTGAAATTGTTCTGCATTATCCAAGGTTTTTAAATTTTCCATGGCTTCGGCCGCAAAAAGAGTGGTAAAGGTTTGATCAGAAGATTGACCCATGTTGCCATTTTTATCTAAAGCAGAAACTTTAAAGTGATATTCCAAACCCAATCTCAAGCCAGAAAGATTGAGTGAATGATTTGTCTTAAAACTTTTTGATCCGGCAGTATTAGCGTAAGAACTATCCTTTCCATAATCAACAAACCCCGTACTCATCTCATCCGTATTAAATTCCACCACTGCGCTAAAAGCAGTAATATCTTTAACTTGAATACTGGAAATTGTAGGAGCAGTTGTATCAGTAATAGTTTGAGGAGCAGCTGAACCACCGCCACCAACATAAACTGTAATCACTTCATTCGCGGCAGTGGTTGAAGTAATTTGGTCTGTGGAAGAAGCTGTATTGCCAGCTGAATCTGAAGAATAAGCTTTGAAGTGGTAAGTAGTTGATTCTGTTAGGCCTGTAAGAGAGACTACATGGTTTCTGGAGAAAGTGGTATCTAAAACTGTATTAGAACCATAAGCGTCTGAAGCTCCGTAATAAATCTGAGTAGTTGCTGGTTCATCAGTATTCCAAGTCATAACTAAAGCTGAAGAAGATCTGACTGCCACTGTTACAGCTGAAATAGCTGGCGCTTGGTTGTCATAAGTAGTTGTGAAATTATAATAATTGCTGCCGTTAGTATCAGTTGTAATATTAGTGTCTGCGTCTGTTGATTGAACATAATAATAATATTTGGTTCTTTGAGTTAAACCTGTTAGTTGAACAGAATGCTGATACAAACTGTTGGTTGAAGTAGCAACTCTGGTTGCTGAGCCAGCTGAACTTGCTCCTGTAAGGCTGGAGTTAATTGAATAATATACATAAGAGTCAGCTGATTTGTCTGTGTTCCAAGTTATTGTAGCTGTAGAATCTGTAACTTCAATTGTTGAAACATCTGTAATGGTAGCTCCACCGGCTGTTGTAAAAGTATGTCCCGCTGAAGAATTATCATCAGTTGCTTGATTTGAATTAATGTCTGATGATTTAACTCTAAAATAATATAATGTTGAAGGTGTTAAACCTGTAAGAGTGACTGTGTGAGAAACAGCCATTGTGTTTACTGTTTCTGTAGAACCATAACCGGTTGTTAATCCATAATTAACTACTGAATTGGAAACTTCATCAGTGGTCCATGTAATTCTAGCCCAGGTAGCTTGAGTTTCAGCTACTGTGACTGATGAGATTACTGGTGCTGTTGTGTCAGAACCTCCTTGTCCATTTGGCAAATCAGAAATAATGTCTGAAAATGATGAAATATCTCCGTCTGAATCTTCAATAGTTAGTTTGTAATAATAAGTTGTTGTTGAAGCAACTGTTGTGTCAACATGGTAGTTTAAAGTGTCTGGCGTATTAGTGACTAACAAAGAATAATTAGCGCCGTCTGTTGATCTGTATAACTTGTAAGAGCCAAAAACAGCTGAAGTGCTTGCTGTGTATTGAGCCCAGGAAGTAAACTCTCTCCAGTCATTAATGGCTGTGTTGCAAATATCTTTGTAATAGAAATTCAAAGGTTTGTAAGGAACCACATCAGTGGTTGTTGAAGTATTGCCATAGATGTCTCTGGCTACTACTGTGGCATACTGCCAAGTATCATTGGAAGTAAAAGTCCAGCTTATGGTTGTATTTAAAGAATTAGTTCCTAAATCTATCCAGTCATTGTAAGAAGTGTTCACTCCATCAGCTGAACCATCTGAATTATTTGACATCATCCAAGAAATGTTTGAGTCATCTGTAATAACTACAGTGGAAGTAGCAGTTGAAGAATTTAAATTAAAAGTTGTTAAAGAAGGTGCTGTTGTATCAATAGTAATATTTGAAATTGTAGTTGAAGTTGAATTATTAGCTCCTTCATTATCATTAATTGTTAAACGTACCTGGGCTGTTGTTGTGTAAACACTGGCGCCTAGTTGAGATACTGCATCCCAGTAAGCAGTGTAAGTGGTGTAAGAACCTTCTAAAACTGATTTGTTAGTTAAAGCTCCTGAGTTTAAATAGCCTGCTGTAATAGCTGTCCATTCTCCGCCAATATTGTATTCCATGGTTGGAGTAATATAACCTGCATTAACTGTACCTGAAGTTGTGTCAATGTCTTTGATTGGATAAACAATCTGGACTTTGCCCCAGTTAGAATCACTGCTGTCGCTTATCTGTGAAGCTGTGGTATTAGGTACATCAAACTCTGGCCTGGCATTAAC
>JAHIER010000076.1 GCA_018901555.1 Patescibacteria group bacterium | reverse complement strand
ATTTAATTACTAGTCAGGGTGTTGCTCCCATAGTTTAATGGATAAAACATTTCGTTGCGGTCGGAAAGATCGGGGTTCAATTCCTCGTGGGGGCGTTTAGAAAGTTTTAAAACTTATGCAATCTTCTTATTTATATGCGGGGTAGAGAATTAAAATGGGAAAACCTTTCGGTTAAAGAAAGGGGTTATTTATTTGGGTTGTTTGAAGGTGATGGCTATAAAATTTATGATAAAAAAAGCAGACATTATCAAATTGAGTTTTATTTAAATTCTGTAAAAGATAAGAAAATAATTAAGTATGTGGTTTATTTATTAAGTAAAATAGGATTAAAACCAAATTTATATCAAGATAAAAGATACAATTGTAAAAGAATTAGAGTTTACTCTAAACAATTATTTGAGATTCTTAAAAGAAATATAAACTTGCAAAATAAAACCAAAGATTTCAATCTGGGATTTGTATCGGGATTAATAGATTCAGAAGGACATGTAAGAAAAGATAAATCCTATATTATGATTATTACCACTAATAAAAGAGTATTAGAAGATTGCGAAAGATATTTGAACAAAGTAAAAATCGATTCCAATATCAGTAAAAGAATTTTGAGTATAAAAGATAAATGTTTTTCTTATAGGATGTATGTTTCCGTTAAGTTTAAAAATCTACTACATCTTTCAATTAAGACCAAGAGACTCTAATTATAGCAGGGTGGAGCAGATTCATTCAAATTGTAAAAGATTTAATGAAGTTCAATCTGGAGTGCTCGTCGGGCCCATAAGTAAATCCGTAGGATTTTCATTTCTACGCTAATGCATAGGAAACCCCGAGGTCGCGTGGTTCAAATCCCGCCCCTGCTATTTTATTTGGCTCTTAGCTTAAAACAAAATCTTTAAAACTTCTTAGATAATCTTATTTATATGCCCAGATGGCGGAGTGGTTAACGCACTAGATTGCTATAAATTCGTTTGATTTGCTTGCAAATATCTAGACCCTTCGGGGTGCGTAGGTTCGAATCCTGCTCTGGGCGTGTATTAAAAACATTTATAAATAATAATAAATATAATTTTACATAAAAGAGGATAAAATGGACTGGACAACTGGTTATATATCAAAATTTTCTTCAGGAATAATAAAAGAAACAGTTCCTCCAATTATAATTGCGCTTGGACTTTTTATGTTATTTCTTTTATTGCTTGCAGTTTATGTTTATACTGCTTTGGCATGGAGCACAATTGCTAAAAAATTAAAATACAAAAAACCTTGGCTAGCATGGATACCAATTGCAAATATTTCAATGATGCTTCAACTTGGAGGATTTCATTGGGCATGGGTTTTCCTTATACTCGTCCCTATACTTGGGTGGATTGCTCTTTTGGTTTTAATTGTAATTGCAAACTGGAGAATTTTTGAAAAAAGAAAATATCCAGGCTGGTTTAGTTTATCAGTGGTCTTTCCACAAATAGGCGGAATTCTTTATATGATTGTAATTGGATTTGTAGCTTGGAAAGACAAAACAGCTAGGAGAACTGGAAAGAAAAGAAATTCTAGAAGAAGAAAAAGATAAATTAATAGATTATTCTAAAAAGATATTTGCTCAGCTTCAGACACAGCGCTTCGTTAAATAAAGATTACTAAAAGAAAATATTTCATTAACTAAACATTATGCTGAAAGTCGTGCGGGACGCTGACTTGAAGCAAAAAAATCTCGAGTGAAGCGAGATAAATTTTTATCCAATCTTCATCTCAACCCAAATAAGATAGTGGTCTGAGACATCTTTTGTTATTCCTTTCTTGTATATTCTGTCTGATTTGTATTCTTCAAATGCGTCGTTGTTTAGAATTATTCTGTCATATGCGCAGTTTGTCGAAGAAGAAGTTGTGTCCTCATCGTCAGAAATTACCCAGTTCCAGCTGTCAAATTCAGTTTCTTTAGCATTATTATAATAAGTGCAGTCAACGTTTAAATCTCCCAGGACAATTACGTTTCCAGAATTAATTACAACAGATTCAAGATAATCTAATTCCTTCTGGACATCTTCTGGCTTTGTGTGAATATCATATATTATTAATCTGTAACCATTTATATCAAAATCAGTTCTTATTGGCGGACGTTCCCACCTGTCCAAAGAATCTGGATTATAATCATAAAGATTTGTAACATTAATTCCATTTTTGTAGATTATTCCATACTGTTCTTTAACGTCAGAGCGTCCTGCTCTACTTGACGACAAACAAGAATAATTTTGAAGCATTGAGCAGAGTTTTGGAAAAGCTGTATCTGACTTGTCTCTGATTTCCTGCACAAAAATTATATCATAATCGTTTATAATTGAGGAGTAAGTATGCATCAATTCAGAATCAGACGCTTTTGTCTCTCCAAAAATCTGTAGATTCCAGTTTGCTATTTTAACTGTTTCTCCAGAATAATAATGATCATAAACTGTATAACTTCCAAGAAGAATTACAATTAGAGAAACAATTTTTATTAGAGAGTTTAGTGTTTTCT
>JAHIER010000015.1 GCA_018901555.1 Patescibacteria group bacterium | reverse complement strand
CTTGCGATTACCTGCTAAAACAAACAAACTTTTACCTATACAAGGCCAAGATATAAATATTACTGGCAATTACAAAGATCAGGTTGTTAATGATCCAGGTTGGTCAGTAGCTTTAGGATTATGCGTTTGGAATATGAGAGACAACGAAAAAAGTTCTTCTAGCATCAAAAATATGGGCAAATTCAAGCCCAATCTCAAACGCTGGTTTAAAATCTTTTTGCCATAGTTAATTGTTGACTGATAAAATTGGCTGTGATATTCTGAGAATAATATGCCAAGGGTTCATCCAAATATTGAAACTTTTGCCCGAATTAAAGTCATAGGAATCGGCAATTCAGGCACAAATTCTATTAATCATATGGTTCGCTCAAAAGTGCGCGGAGTGGAATTTATTGCTGTTGACACTGATGCTCAAAAACTTCATTATAGTTTGGCGCCTAAAAAAATTCATATTGGCAAAAATATTACTCGCGGTCTGGGCGGAGGAATGAATCCCGAAATCGGCAAACAAGCAGCCGAAGAAACTAAAGAAGAAATCCAGGAAGCAATCAAGGGCGCTGATATGATTTTTGTTGCTGGAGGATTTGGCGGAGGCACAGCAACAGGCGCTGCTCCTATTGTGGCTAAACTTGCCAAAGAACAAGGTATTCTAACTATTGCGGTAGTAACACGGCCTTTTTCTTTTGAAGGAAATTACAGGTCAAAAATTGCTGAAGGTGGTTTAGTTAATCTTCGTGACACTGTTGATGCTATGATTGTTGTAAGTAATGATCGATTGCTTGATTTAGTAGATAAGGAAACTACTTTCTTTTCTGCTTTTAAAATGTGCGATGAAATATTAAGACAAGCGGTAGAAGGAATTTCTGATTTAATTATTACTCCAGGCATTATAAATGTTGATTTTGCTGATATTAAATCAATTATGCAAGATGCCGGATCGGCTCTTATGGGAATAGGCAGAGCTCAAGGTGAAAAACGAGCTGAGGAAGCCGCCCGCAAGGCGATAAACTCTCCCCTGTTAGACATTTCCATAGACGGAGCCAAAGGAGTAATGTTTGTAGTCGCTGGCGATGACAATATGACTATGTCTGAAATACAAGAAGCAGCCAGTGTTATAACTAGTTCCATTGACAGCGATGCTAAAGTAATTTTTGGAGCGATTAAAGATAATAATTTAAGAAAAAATGAAATCAAAATAACCGTTATTGCTTCCGGATTTCAAAGCGAAAAAAATCCTAAAAAACTTCCCCTTTTCCAAAGTGTCGAAAATTTAAAAGAATTAAAAGAAGAAGAAGAAAAAAGACGAACAGAAACTCTAAAAAAACGAGAAGAAAATGAAGAAGAAAATGAGTGGGATTCTGTTCCAGCTTTTTTAAGAAGAAAAAAATGAAAAATAATTTAGCCATACCTATAGCTATTGTAATTGCAGGAATTATCATTGGCGGAGCTCTTTATTTTGGAAATAAAAATAATACTCCTTCAAATCAAGCGCAAATTAGCCCAAGCAACACAGATCAATCACCAAAACCAAGCGGCATTTCTGACAAGGATCATGTTTTAGGAAATCCTGACGCAGGAATATCAATGTTTGTTTATTCTGACTTGCAATGTCCCTATTGCAAAATCTTTCACGCCACACTAAAACAAGTAATTGAAGATTATGTTAAAAATGGAAAAATAAAAATAATTTTTAGGCATTTCCCTCTTAGTAGTATTCATCCTAATGCTGAAAAGCTGGCAGAAGGATCTGAATGCGCCGCAGAAATTGGCGGAGAAACAAAATTTTGGGATTTTATGGATAAAATTGTTGAATTAGACACGACTGATCCATTAGAAGCCGCTAAAGGTATTAGCTTAGACAAAAATAAATTTGAAGAATGCATTAATAGCGGAAAATATGCAGAAAAAGTTGAGAATGATTTTAACAGCGGAACAAACGCCGGAGTTCAAGGAACACCTGCCAGTATTATCGTAAAAAATGATAAAGTTATTCCAATTTATGGCGCCATGCCTTATTTAGAAACAGGCCCATCTCTTTATCAAGCTCTATCTCAAGAACCTGGTCTTAAAGACATCTTGTGCAATGACTCAGATCAGAGTTGCGGAATTAAAATAGCTATTGATAAAATTCTCGCAGAATAATTATTTTTCCTTAATTAAATAATTATAAGCGCTCAAGGTTGCTTTGGCGCCATCGCCAACTGCAATTACTATTTGTTTATACAAACTATCTGTAACATCTCCGGCCGCAAAAATTCCAGCCAGAGAAGTTTGCTGGGTTTTAGAATCTGTTATTATTTCTCCATGATTATTTGTCTCAATAAGTTCTTCTAAAAAATTAGTTGCCGGAACCCAGCCAATATTTACAAAAATTCCACCTACGGGAAGTTCTTTTTCTTCTCCTGATTTTTTGTCTTTATAAATAATTTTTTCAACAAATTTATTTCCTTTTATTTCTTTTATCTCAACATTAGTAATAAATTCAACCTTACCTGTTTTTTTTAATTTATCTTGTAAAAACTCGTCACCCTTAATTTTTTCCCCACGGCTCATTAAATAAACTTTATTGGCATATTTAATTAAATCCATAGCTGATTCCATTCCAGAATTTCCTCCGCCCACAACAGCCACATCTTTCCCGCTAAAAAGAGGAGCATCGCAAATAGAACAATAGGTTATTCCTTTGTTTTTAAATTCTTTTTCACCAGGAACATTGAGTTGGCGCAAAATTTTACCCGTAGCAATAATAATTGTCTTTGTTTCAAAACTTTCTCCTTCCTTGGTTTTGATTAAAAAATTTTGGCCGGCTTTTTTGATAGATTCGACTTCAACTCCCT
>JAHIER010000014.1 GCA_018901555.1 Patescibacteria group bacterium | reverse complement strand
TATCTCTCCATGGAATTCTATGGATGTCTGCCCTGGAGCTAAACATGATTTCTCGCATGAACAACTGCCAATGCAGAAAGAAATTGAATTCAAGAAAAATTGCGCTGTTCAAGTTGTTCTTCCTCCTTTTGTTAATTTCAGAATTGATCCCACGGTTAATATGGAAATTATTTTCAGAGATAATGCCAAATTCATTGACGGACCGAATAAAACACCCGACTATGGAAAAGGCATTAAAAGAAATATTTTTAGAGCGCGCGGATTGGAAGAATCCGGCATTCTAAAGATATCGGCTGAAAAAGCCAGAGAATAGTTCTTTAAACGCAAAGCCCCGACTACGGTCGGGGCTTTTTTGTTTTTTTATATTAAAAATCTTTGTAAGTGCCTTCATGGCGAATTCTGACAGAATCAATGATTATTTCTTTTTGAGAATTATAATGAAAAATTATTCTAAATTTTCTTTTTCTTAAACGATAAAAATCGCTGTTTTTCAGTTTTTTGACATTAAAATTTTTTCTATTACTCAATAAATCTAAAATTATTTTTTGAAGTAAAGACCGGTCTTTTTTAGAAATTTTTCTGAATAATTTCTCGATTTCATCCATAAATATTTAATTATCTATTTTTCTTAAAATCTTCAAAAGATCGATGGCTTTCAAGCCCTTACCCTTGTTGTCTCTCAGGGCGTCAAAAACTGTATAATCAGATTGTTTAAAATTATCTAAATTAATCGACGAAATTTCAATAACATCGCCTTTTGTTTTTAATAAAATCTGGCTGGCTTTAAATTTATTGCGCCACAAAATCGGCAAAGTAATCTGACCCTTACTTGTTATTTTTTGGACTTTTTTTATCATAGTATTCATATTCTTACTTTATTACTTTCTTACTTTTGTGTCAACTAGTTATGTGGATATCTTTAAACGCAAAGCCCCGACTGTAGTCGGGACTTTTTTGTTTTTTATTTAATTCATTACAAACTATTCAAGAAACTTGCTATTACCTGAATAATTCCACCGACTGATATCATAATCAGTAAACCAACTAATCCCCATAAAATATGCTTTTTGCCTTCATCTCTTTTTTGCTGATTATCAGCATTGGCTATAAACTGGACCACACCCCAGATAAAAATCATAAAGGCAATAGCTATCATTAACCCAATAAGAGGATTAACAATGGTTGAAGTTATCTTGCTGATTAATTGATCGGCGCTCATCTAAGATTAAGGATTGATATTGGGTAAATTAATTGTTCCGCCTGTATTAATGCCAAAACTATTTGTTACCACTTCTATAATTCCCCAAACTGCAACCATAACAAACAAGCCAATCAAGCCGTAAATAATGTAATTCTTAGCATCCTTTCTTTTGGTTTCATCTCCGCCTGCAAAAATAAACTTAACCACACCCCATAAAAACAATACAAATGCAACAAGCATTAATATCGGGATAATGGTATTAACAATGCCCTGAATAGTTGACAATATACTATTAATATCAGCAGCCATTGCTATAGCAGGAGAAAAAGCGACTAATAACGGAATAACTTTCTTGATTTTATTCATATTACTTATTACTAATTATTTTTTTACTTATAAATTTCGACCCTGAAAATTTTAAAACGATTCAATAGTTGCTTTAATAGCCAAAGCTAATATTTCCGCTCCCAGTAAAACAGCTGTACCGATAATTGACCATGTAAAAGTCTTTTTAGCTGTTTTAATTTTTTCTTCACTGCCTCTAGCTGTGACAAATAGAAATCCTGAATAAATTATAAAGATAACCGCTATGGGAAATCCTATTTTTAAAACGATGCTGGCTATTTTACTAATAAGATCAGCAAAAGTACTGGTAGTGCCCAGCGGGTTATCAATAGTAGCATTACCGCCTGTTGTACCACTGCCAGCAGATTTTGTTATTATTGGCAATGTTAAAACTATACTTATAATACTCCAAAAAATTGGCTTTATCAATGATATTTTACTGTGAATAACTTTTTTTATCATAATACTTAATACTCGTCTAGCATCCTGGAAATTGATTCCACATTGGAATATACCCAGGCGCTATTAAATTTCCTAAAATTAAATCTATAATAAGCCAAGCTCCAAAAGCGATTAAAATTCCCCAAAAAGCTGACCAAAGCGCTTTTCTTCCTTTATTTAAATTATTTTCCGATCCGCGAGAAATTATTAACATAAAACCGCCGTAGAGAAAAACAATAACTGTTAAAGGAAAAGCAATATCTTTAAGCAAGACATCAATAACTTTTTTAATGCCCGCTGCTAAATCGCAAACAGTGCAATCAATGCCATTGCAAGGCACAATTCCAGCGGCAGAAACAATAACAGGGATTAATATTAATAAAGGTAAAATTATTTTTATACTTTTCATAATTTTATTTATATAATGCTCCCAATTCCTTTGTGGCATTAATAACCGCGTCGGAAATTTTCAACTTTCCTGTCTCTACTGATTTTACCATTTTCTCAAAAATATTATAAACCAGTTGTGGATTAGGTTCAAGCCAAGACCGAGCAGTTATAGCAGCTTTATAAAAAAGACCCATAATTGAATCGTTGCTTCCTTCAAATAAAACATCTCTTCTGGCCGGCGCTAAAAACAAAGTTTCAGCAAGAATTTTATTATAGTTTTTGCTAATAAGGGCAGAAATTAAAGGAAAAATAATAGTCTTATTTGGAGAGCCATTAGAAATTGCCAGACCATAAACTTTTCCAAAGGTCGTTTTTATATTACCGCCTTTTATCTGCGGAACTTCGGTTATATCAAAATCAATATGAGGATTTTTTTCTTTAATGTCATCCATTTCTCCTGCAAATCCAAAATACATAGCCAAAGAACCAAAAGAAAAATAATCTGTGGAATTATTTATAGAACGATTCCATGAATAAGAAACTTTTTTGGGGTCAGAAAATTCAGTAAAAAATCTAAGAGAACTTTCAATGGGACTTAATGGCGCATCGCCTTGATCTTTCCAAATCACTTTAAAAGTTTCCGGATCAACAATAGAATTGCCTGTTTGCAAAACCATCATAGATAATATTTCTTTGGCATTTTTAACATTATCAAAAATACCCAAAGCTGCTCCTGACTGAACAATATTGCCAGCCTGATCAAATTTTGTAAGTTTAGGCACTGCTGACAAAAATTCATCCCATGATTGAGGTGAACGAGCAATTCCAGCAGAAGAAAATAAATCACGGTTCCAATATAAAACCAAAGGATCAACAAGACATGGCAAAGCTGTAATTAAACTTTCATTTTTATCAATAAAAAGATAACTGGAATCAATAAAAGTATCTTTGAAAGTTCGCTCTGAAAACGACTGGAATGGAATGCTGTAAATTTTATCCTTGAATTCAAGAATCATATCCTGCGTTATAAACCACAAATCAGGAGGATTGCCGCTAGCCATGGCATTAACCAATTCCTCTTTATATGTTTCTGGATTTTTCTCTGCATAGGTTATGGAAAAACTGCCCAAATTTTCCTCATTAAATTTTGAAATAAATGGTCTTATTTTTTCATCAGAAAAAGTCCCCCACAAAACTGCTTTAACCTCATTTTCTCCGCCAGTTATATTAAATCCCGGGATAACACCGACAAACATTAATATGGCTATAACCGCCATTGCTATTAATATTGATGTTACAATTATTTGAAATCTAGTCATCTTTTAATAAAAATTAGTCCGTAATGATTTTCTCCGGCTGTAAATTCTTTTTTTAAATTGAATCCTATATTTTTAAAAATTTCCTGGCATTCATTTTTACTTATACGCTTTTCTAGCGGCGGACCCATTTTGCTTTTTTCTTTTTCCCATTCAATAACAGCCAACTTGCCATCTTCTTTAAGAATTCGTATTGCTTCTTTTAATAAAACTTCTTTATTTTCAACTTGAAATAAAATATTTGAAATTATTATAACATTCACAGAATTATCAGCTAGACGCGATCCTTCGCGTGATTCTAAATCAGACCAAACAATTTCAACATTGGAAAGATTATTTAAATTGGCAGTAGATTTGATAGCGCCTAAAAGTTCTTTTTGAATATCAACAGAATAAACCTTGCCGGTATTTCTTACTATTTTAGCGGCGGCAATAGAATAATGACCGGAACCGGCGCCAAAATCCGCCACCACCATTCCCGGCTCAATACCTATTTGTTTTATTACTTCTTCTGGTCTTACAAAAGCCATAATAATTTTTAACCGACTTACGATGTCGGTTTTGAACCGACATCGTAAGTCGGTTCTTACTCTACAAACATGTTAACGATGCTATTAAATCATTTACTTTTAACTTCATAATTCTTACTCCTTGAGTTTGTCTGCCTAGGATTGGAATTTCAGAAATTGAAATTCTGATAACCTGCCCTTTCTGAGAAATAGCGATGACCTCTTGAAATTCCGGATTTATTACTTTGGCAATCATTAATGGTCCAGTTTTTGGAGTAATCTTGGAAGTTTTAATTCCCGAACCGCCTCGTTTCTGCAATCGATAATTTTTTATATCAGTTCTTTTTCCAAAACCTTTTTCGCTCATAGTCATCAAAAATTGCGCCTTGTCTTTGGGCTTAATAATTTCAGCTCCCACTAGTTCATCTTCTGATTTTAATTTCATTCCCCTGACTCCGCCAGCTGTTCTGCCCATTGTTCTAACATCTGATTCCTTGAAATTAATTGACTGACCCTTTTTGCTGGCAAAAATAATATAATCACCCTTAGAAACCAGTTCGGCAAACTTCAATTCGTCATTCTTTTCCAATCTTATGGCCACAATTCCATTTCTACGCACATCTTTAAAACTCTCTATTTCTACTTTCTTTATTATACCTTTTCTGGTAATCATTACCAACTTGGAGACTGAGTCTCCAAGTGAAGACTTAGTCTCCAAGTTTTTCGGAAAAACCAAAACAGAGGTTATTTTTTCTTCCGAAGAAATAGAAATAAAATTAACAATTGATTTGCCCTTAGTGGCCCGTTTACCTTCTGGCAAATCATACATTTTTATCTGATAAGCCTTGCCCTTGTCGCTGAAAAATAGCAGGTCGTCATGAGTATTTGCAGTAATAAAAATATTAACAAAATCTTCTTCTTTGGTATTAATATCAACCACGCCCATACCTCCTCTTTTCTGCGCCTTATACTGAGAAGGATCGGTGCGTTTAACATAGCCACCCTTGGTCAAAACCATTACCTCCTCTTTTTCAGGAATTAAATCTTCAGTAGAAATAATTTGCGCTACCTTGCCGACAATTTTAGTTTTGCGTTCATCGCCATATTTATTTTTTATTTCAATCAATTCATCTTTAATAATTTTTAAAATTTTCTTTGGATCAGCCAGAATAGCTCGCAGGTCTTTAATAAGTTTTAATTTTTCTTTTAATTCATCTTCAATTTTTTGCCTTTCCAAACCAGCTAAAGTCTGCAATTTCATTTCCAAAATAGCTGTTGCCTGCTTATCTGAAAATTTAAACTTCTCTATTAATTTTTTATGAGCAATTTCTTTATCAGCAGAAGCTTTAATTGTTTTAATAATAGCATCAATATGATCAAGCGCCTTTTTCAATCCTTCAAGAATATGGGCTCTTTCTAACGCGCGATTCAAATCAAAACGCGTCCTTCTTTCAACTACAACTTTTCTATGTTCAATAAAATAATTAATTAAATCTTTTAACCGCAAAAGCTGAGGTTGTAAACCATTATCAACTAAACCAATCATATTAAAATGATAGGCTTTTTCTAAATCAGTATGCTTGTAAAGATAATTTAAAACTTTTTGAGGATTAACGCCTGATTTTAATTCAATAACTATTCTTAAACCCTCCCGATCTGATTCATCGCGAATATCTCTGATGCCTTCCAATTTTTTCTCATGAACTAATTCTGCCATTTTTATAATCATTTCGGCTTTATTAGTTTGATAAGTTATAGAATTAATAACAATTTGAAACCCGCCCTTTTTAGTTTCAATAATTTCAGCTTCTCCTCTAGTAATAATACTTCCCCGTCCTGAAGCATAAGCATGATGAATATCTTTGGGATTAAAAATTAATCCGCCAGTTGGAAAATCAGGACCCTTAACAAATTGCATCAAATTTTCAGTTGAAGCTGAAGGATTATCAGAATAATAAATAGTGGCATCAATTACTTCGCCAAGATTATGAGGCGGAATGTCAGTGGCCATACCAACAGCAATACCCAAAGTTCCATTTATTAAAAGTTGAGGAACCACGCTGGGCAAAATAATAGGTTCTTTCAATCTATTATCATAATTAGGCCTGAAATCTACAGTATCTTTTTCTATATCTCTCAAAACTTCGCCAGACAAAGCAGTCATACGGGCTTCAGTATAACGGTAAGCGGCCGGCGCATCGCCATCAATTGATCCCCAGTTTCCTTGACCATCAACTAACGGATAGCGCATTCTAAAATCCTGCGCCATTCTAGCCATAGCTTCATAAAGAGCGGCATCGCCGTGCGGGTGATAATTTCCCAAAGCATCTCCAACCACAGCCGCAGATTTTTTAAATTTGGCAGAATGACTCAAGCCCATTTGATGCATGGTATAAAGAATCCTACGATGAACCGGCTTAAGGCCGTCGCGAACATCTGGCAGGGCTCGGCTAACAATCACAGACATGGCATAGTCCAGATAAGAATCTTTCATTTCATTAGAAATACTGCTGACTATTATTTTATTATTCGCTTCCTCTTTTTTCATAATTATCTTTTATACTGTTAAAAATATTTTTTATGTCTTTTATCGGGGATCCGGCTGTTTCTTTTAAATCATCCCAGTCCCCTTTTAAAACTTCTAATGGCGCGACAGATGAAGTCATTTCTTCTTTTTGTTTTTTAGAAAAAGAAAGATTAAAAGTAGAAATCCAGATAGCAATAATTAAAATCATAATTACGGTCAGGCTCGCAAATAAAACTTTTTTTCTATATGCCTCCGGTTTTTTCTGTAAATTTTCAATTTTATCTATTAAGCTCATAAAAAATTAAATGGTCGGCTCTAAAACAACAACTTGAATTTTGCCGGCAATAAGATCTTTTTTCTTTATAGTTAATTTATCCGAAGGTTTTGTTGTTCCATTGCCAAATTCATCTAAAAAATTTTTCAAAGATTTATTGTCTTTATAATGCATTGGGATAACAATGCTAGGTTCCAAACGGCTGCTGATTTTAGCCGCCTCTTGCGCATCAAGCACGCCGTCGCCATCAATAGGCGCCAAAAGAATATCAATCTCGCCAATAGCTTCTTTTATTTCCGGCCTTAATTCTTTTTCCGAAAAATTTCCCATATGGCAAAGAGTAATGCCTTCAAAATTCAAAGAGTAAATGGTATTTTGTCCGGCTGATTGAATTCCTTTTATATAAATACCTTCAAGTTCATATTCGCCCGGACCATCCAAAACAATGAGATCTTTGTCTTCAATTTTTGAAGATAAATTTTCCCAGCCATTGTGATCTTTGTGGTTATTGGTAATCAAAACTGCATTGGCCTGAAACCGAGGTGATTTAAAACTGGATTCTTTGGAGGGCGGATCAAAAGCAAGCACAGTCTCCCCAGACTGCACTTTAAAACAAGAAATACCATAATAAGTGATAATCATTATATTTATATTATAACAGAAAACTTAATAAATAAAAGGCGTTGTATTAATATGTGCAACATTCAATGTTGCACAGTCATCTAACACAATGTTTGCGCTATAGCGTAAAGTCTGTATTATCTTTATCCCAAATTTGTCCCAAACCTTGTTTAGGTCAAAAATTCAAAAAAACTTATAAAATATAAATTGCCGAGATTTTTTCTAATTAGGAAAGAAAAAAGGGCGGTTAAGCCCTTTAATTTATCTTTTCAGAAAAATTAATATGTCTGTAATTTTATCTATCTCTGCTACGGTTATTTCCCTGCCTGCCGCTACTGCAAACGCAGCGATCTCATCAATTAATGAACTACCTCTATCTCTAAAATTTTCCTCATTTATGATTCTTTCTTTTGATGATTCTTTA
Source organism: Patescibacteria group bacterium (assembly GCA_018901555.1). Lineage (GTDB taxonomy): Bacteria > Patescibacteriota > Minisyncoccia > UBA9983 > UBA9983 > JAHIER01. Next base: position 3,611 of record JAHIER010000014.1, on the reverse strand, counting down.
ATAAAATCCAGATAAACTGTTATAAATTCTTCTATTAAATCTTTTGAAACAAGGTTGGGAAGATAAATTATTGCCTGAATAACAAGTCCATAATGACCTTTTTCTTTACAGATTTTAGCCAAGCGGGTCGCGTTATCCTGCGAAATAAATATCGTATATTTCCTGCACAAAGATAAAGCCTTTCCCCAAAAACCCCTATCAATAAAAGCCGAGACTAAAGAATTAATTTCTTGAACATCTAAATCATCTAGAGAACTTTTTTTACCGGTAATTAAATATTTTGCAAAAAGGGCTTCTTTCTCCAGCCCAGCATTTATGGAAATAGCCAAAAGTTTTTTCAACGCTTCAATTCTTTCGTTTTCCATTATATCCTCCTTTTTTAAATTAAATCTAGTTTAATTCTTATCATAACCACCAAATTTCTGCAAATATTTTCTAATTATGTGCAACATTCAATGTTGCACAGTCGCTACTCAAGGTCAAGGGAATCAAAAACCTCAAAATACCTACTAGACCATAAATGAATATTTTTGGAATATTCTTCTTTTTTGGGATAAAATGATTTTACCATTTTAGAATTTATAATTTGCGATATTAAATTTAATCCGTTGCCTTCTATGTAAAAAGGATAACTAGACCAAATATAATTCTCTAAAAAATCTTTTGCTTTTTTGAAATCTTTTATTTTTCCCAATCTCCATTTCGGCATAATTAAATCGAGCGGATTAGCATGAATATAAGTAATTAGATGCCTCATTTGTGAATCAGTTTTAACGTGAACGGCTTTATAACGCGACATAAAAAGCGAGCCCTTGCGGTTGTTTTTAATATTGAAATATTTTGTATAACTATTCCCAACTCTCTGCATTAATTTAGCAATCCCGCCATGAACTAATTGCTTTACTGCCATATGAAAATGATTAGGCATCAAACAAATGCACAAAATTTCTACCAATGGATCTTCGGGTGGTTTCTTGTTTCCATTACTTAAATCAATTCTATAACGATTCTTGGTATTTATATCTATTGAATTGCATTCTAGTATTGTTATTAAAAATCTCTCGTAATCACGTTTATTTTGAAAAACAACACGATTTTCTGTGCCACGATTTAAAATATGGTAAATTTCGCCAGTAACTAACATTATTCAAATTCTAACAAAAAACTACTTCTTGTGCAACATTGAATGTTGCACAGTACAATTTTACTTGCAAAAATTGATGAAATCAATATACTAATAAAGTATGGCAGAAACAGCAAAATTAGATAATTCAAACTCTGTAATGCAGGGGCCTATGGATTTTTTAATGAAAAGTCCTTTTTTGGGAGTTCCTAAAATTAATGATTTGGTGGAAGGAATAATTATTGAGAAAAGAGGGAGAATGATTTTTGCGGAAATTGCCTCTTTTGGCACCGGAGTTATCTACGGCCGAGAATTTAACAATGCGCGCGATATTATCAAAGTGCTCAAACCGGGCGACAAAATAATTGTTAAAATAACAGAATTAGAAAATGAAATGGGTTATATTTCCCTTTCTTTGCGAGAAGCTAAACAAGAAATTGTCTGGCGCGAGGCCGAAGAAGCAAAAACTAATAAGGCTGTGCTCAAACTAAAAATAATCGACGCCAACAAGGGTGGCCTTATTATCGAATGGAAAGGCATACAAGGTTTTCTCCCAACTTCCCAACTAAAAACTGACCATTATCCACGCATTGAAGATGGTGACAAAGAAAAAATTCTGGAAGAATTGAAAAAAATGGTAGGAACAGAAATAGAAGTTACTGTTCTATCAGTCAACCTAAAAGAAGGCAAACTTATCTTTTCAGAGAAAAGCAGTGAAATGGAAGAACTCAAGGAAAGAGTTTCTACATATAATGTAGGCGACATTATAGATGGAGAAATTACAGGCGTGGTTGATTTCGGCATTTTTATTAAAATAGAAAAAGGCCTGGAGGGATTGGTCCATATCTCTGAACTAGATTGGGGTTTGGTAGAAAACCCAGAAGATCTTTTTAAGATTGGCGAAAAAATAAAAGCTCAAATAATCAGTATTAAAGATGACAAGATTTCTCTTTCGGTAAAAGTCTTAAAAAATAATCCCTGGGAAGAAGCTGAAAAAAAATATAAAAAGGAAGATATAATCAATGGCGTGGTTATCAGATTCAACAAACATGGAGCATTAATAAGTATTGAAGAAGGTATTTTTGGTTTAGTCCACATATCAGAATTTGAATCAGAAGCTGATATGAAGAAAAAAATAGAACTTGGAAAATCTTATCCTTTTCAAATAACTTTTTTTGAACCTAAAGAGCAAAAATTAATTCTTAGTTATTTAGTAGAAAATTTAGTAGAAAAATAATTTAGCCATTATATAAACTCATGGCCTTTTCAAGGCCTTCTATAATAATTGTTTCTAAGGCAGAAACAATTTTCTTTGAATTTTTTTTAAGAATTTCCAGTTCTTTTGGTTTGAAGTTTTGTAAAATATGATCAATGACTTTTTCCCCTTCTGGTTTTTTTATCTTTCCTTTTGGGGTAGCTGGAGAAATACCCACTCGGATTCTTATAAAATCTTTTGTTTTTATGACGCGCATAATTGATTCCACGCCCCGATGACCGCCGGAATTCTTGCCAAAAGAAATTTTTATCTTGCCTAACGGGATATCAAGGTCATCATGAATAACAATTAAACTTTCAGCGGCCTTTTTTGATTTCACCAGCGATTTAATGCTATTGCCGGATTTATTCATAAAAGTTTCCGGCAAAATCAACATTATTTTTTCTTTTTTAATTTTGCCTTCGGAAACCAAGGCATTCAATTTTTTATCCTTTTCAAATTCTCCAAATTTCTCAAATTTTCTAAATCCATCAACCATAATCCAGCCAGTATTATGCCGACTTATTTTATATTCCTCCCCCGGATTCCCAAGACCAACAATGTAATGCATACCTACATTATAAATATTTTTCAAAAATAAAAAAGGGGCTAAATCAATGGTTTGCATAAATATTCATGTTTATGTTCGTGACTCGGTCACGAACATTCGTTCTCTGGTTCTGGCAACCAATCTTTTAAAGCCATTTCCCATTCTTGAGGATTTTCATAAAGAGAATCAAAAATATCACGACTTATAAAAGGAAAATTTTTTGCTCCTAGATATTCTCCGAGACTTGACCATGGATAATTTTTTAAAAAATTCATCGAACTAGTTTTATTTTTAATACCTCTAATTTTCCAATCCTTTTCAGAATCTAATAAATCAAGAGGGTTAAGATAAATATAAAGAGGTAAATACAATAAATAAGAATCTTTATTTATATGTTTTATTTTATATGCACCTTGAAAAAGATTACCGCTTCTGGAATGTAAAATATTAAAATATCTTGAATAACCCATTTCTACTCTATGCATAAATCGAGCAATACCATTTTCTACTCTTTGTTCAAGAATAAAATGAAAATGGTTAGGCAAAAGCGCGAAAGCATGGATTTTTACAAGATTTTGATCAGATATTTTTTTGTAGGCCCTTTGAATATCATAACGCCCAACATTAGAAAATGGCTCATAAACTGTGTTAAAAAGAATAAGATTAATTATAAACCTTTCGTA
>JAHIER010000013.1 GCA_018901555.1 Patescibacteria group bacterium | reverse complement strand
TGATAAAAATTGATGTTGAAGGATCTGAAATGATGGTTTTGCAGGGAGCTGAAGAAATTCTTAAGGCGAATAAAAATATAGTTTTGCTGGTGGATATTCATCCGAGAATGGGCGTGATTGCAGAAGAAGTCTGTGAATTTTTAATTTCGCTTGGCTTTTCTATTTTTCAGGAAAAAGAGCCGTTCAATATTCCAGTTAAGGATTATTCCGCTGGCTTGTTTACAATTATCGCAAAAAGAGTTTAAAATATTGACAAATAAGAAATTTTTATTTAAAATAATATTTAGATATAGATTTTAAAAAGGAGGTGTTTTGTGAAGATTGTTCTTATTGCTCCGCCGTGGATTTTTAAAGAAAAGATTGAATTTGTTTCTCAAAATTTAGGACTTGGTTATCTCGCTTCTTTTTTAGAGAAGCATGGCCACGAAGTTTTGATTATTGATTCATTAATTGAAGGATTAAAAACATCGTCGCTATTAAAAACAAAATATGCAGAAGTATTAAGATGGGGTTTGACTGATGAAGAAATAATCAAGTTAATTCCTCAAGATTCAGAATTGATTGGAATTACCGCGCCGTTTACTGATTCACGATTTATTGTTAATCCGCTTTCAAAAACCATTAAAGATTCTTTTCCTAATTCTATTTTAGTGATAGGAGGAATTTATCCTTCAACATTGCCAGAAGAAGCTATTAAGCTTTCAAACGCAGACATAGTAATTGTTGGAGAAGGCGAAATACCGCTTTCTCAAATTGCTGATAGAAAGAAATGGGAAGAGATAAAAGGAATTGTTTTTAGAAAAGATGGGAGAATTGTTAAAACTGGTCTAGGAGAAACAGTGCCTGATATTGAAAATGAGATTCCTATGCCTTCTTATGATTTAAGGTCAATGGAACGATATATTCAATGGTCTCCGCGCGGAAACAAACAAGATAGAACTTTGTCTGTTGTTTCTTCGCGTGGATGTCCCAATAAATGCAGATTTTGTTCTATACATAATGTTTATGGGAGAAAATGGCGCGCTTTTTCAGCAGAAAGAATATTAAAAGAAATACAAATTGCGATTGAAAGATTTGATATAAACCACATTGAATTTGAAGATGATAATTTGACCTTAAAAAAAGATCGAGCTATGGCGATTTTTAAAGGCATCAGCAATTTAAGAAGTGGAAAAGGAGAAAAAATTTATTGGTCTGCGCCAAACGGCTTAATGATAAGATCCTTGGATCGCGAACTTATCTCTGCAATGAAAGAATCCGGCGCTGAACTGATATATTTGCCTGTTGAGAGCGGAGATCCGAAAATTCTTAAATTAATGAATAAGATCGGCTGGCAGGATCATTTGCAAAAAACTTTGAAAGTAATAAAAAATTGCAAAGAAGTTGGAATTGGAACAAGCGCTTTTATTATAGTGGCTTATCCCGGTGAAGATAAAAAATCTTTTCAAAAAACTTTTGATTTTTGCAAAAAAATGGTTGATGCAGGAATAGATTCAATCACTCCGTTAGTAGCTACTCCTTATCCTAATACTGAACTTTATAATCTTTGTGAAAAAAATGGTTGGTTGGTTTATCCGGACATGGAAAATGTGCTTATCTACCAAAGATACTCGCATTTTTTGCCTGAGTTTGTCCAAATTAATACGCCTTGGTGTTCAAAAGAAGAAGCTTTTGCGCGCCACCAAATAATGATGGAAAAATTTTCAACAAAACATAATGTTCGTAAGGGCGCTTGAAAAAAGCGCCCATTTGTTTACTATAATAATAAATATGAAAGAAATAAAAATTGGCAAAATTTCAATAAGTGAAAATGGCCCAACAGTAATTATTGCAGAGGCTGCTTGCGAACACCGCGGGAATATGGATTCAGCCAAACGGCTTATAAGATCTGCCAAAGATTCAGGCGCGGATATAGTGAAATTTCAACTTCATTTGCCGGAGTTTGAGATGGTTCCTGGCGCTGTAAAATTTTGGGCCGGTTCTATGGATGATGTTTTAAGAGAGGTAAATTTTGAAAAATATGAACAGCATAAAGAACTGAAAGAATATTGCGAAAAAATCGGTATTCAGTATCTTTGCACCCCGTTTTGTTCAAAAGCAGCTGATGTTTTGGAAAAAGTTGGCGTTGATGGTTTTAAAATAGGTTCAGGAGAATTAACTAATCTTTCCATGATGAGACATCTTGCCCGCAAAAAAAGGCCAATCATAATTTCTACTGGAATGAGTACTATTGAAGAAATTGCTGAAACCGTGAAAGTGTTGAAAGAAGAAAAAGCGGAATTTGCTATATTGCATTGTGTTTCTGAATATCCCGCAAAATATGAACATTTGAATCTTGGCATGATACGAATCTTAAAAGAAAAATTTGGCGTGATAACAGGATTTTCTGATCATACTAATGAAATTTATTCTGCAATTTCCGCAGTTGCTTTAGGCGCAAAAATTATTGAAAAACATTTTACTATACGCGATTTTCATGGGCCTGATGATTTAGTTTCGCTTGCGCCAGAACAATTCAAGCAAATGGTTGACGGCATTAGAAAAATTGAAGTTAGTCTTGGAACAGAAAGAAAAGTTTCTAAAGAAGAGCAAGTGGTGCGCGATTGGGCTTTTCACAGTGTTGTTGCCTTTTGCGATATCAAGCAGGGAGAAGAATTCACTTTAGAAAATCTTATTCCAAAACGTCCGGGTTCGGGTATTGAAGCAAAATATCTTGACCAAATATATTCTGCTAAACTGCTTGGCAGAAAAGCTAAACGAGATTTAGCAAAAGATACCATTTTGCAATGGGAAGATGTTATATAAATAAGAGAGTAATAAGAAGAGGCGGTATTGAAAAATATCGTCTTTTGTTTTATAATGAGTTTTGTGCCAAAAGATAAATCTAAAAAAAGAAAAATAGCTATTATTGCCGGCTCAAGAGGAGAATACGGCTATTTTCAGCCGATTGTCAGGGAAATTGAAAAAAGAGAAAATCTTGATTATGGTTTTGTTCTTGCCAACATGCATATGTTAGATCGTTTCGGTTCTTCAGCTGAAGAAATACAAAAAGACAATCTTAAAATTGAGGCATCAATTTTTAATACCTTTGACGGCTATAATCATTTGACCATGGTTAAATCCCTTTCTGTTTTTATGCTCCAGCTTCCTGAAATACTTCATAATATGGGAGCTGATATGGTTCTTTTGGGAGGAGACCGTGGAGAACAGTTAGTCGGCGCGATTGTCGGCGCGCATCTATATTTGCCGGTCGCGCATATTCAAGCAGGTGAATTATCCGGGAACATAGACGGTGTTTCCAGACACGCCATTACAAAATTTAGCCACATTCATTTTGCGTCTAACCAGGATGCAGCTGACAGAGTTTTAAAAATGGGCGAGGAATCGCACAGAATATATAATGTTGGCGCGCCTCAACTGGACGACTTTACCGCGGGATTAATTACTCCTCAAGAAGAGATTTATCGTAAATTTAATTTAAATAAAGATAAACCAGTTATACTTGTTCTTCAGCATTCTATAACTGAACAATTTGATCAGGCCGAGAAACAGATGGAGGAAACAATGAAAGCGATTAAAAATTTTGACGCGCAAATTTTAATAATACTTAATAATTCTGACGCTGGAAGTAATTTCTTAAGAAGAGTTGTAAATAAGAATCGGAACTCTTCAACGCAGACATTCAGCAATGTTCCGCGCAGAGATTATGGCGGTTTGCTTAATGTGGTAAACGTGCTTGTGGGCAATTCTTCATCTGGCATTTTAGAGGCGCCTTCTTTTAAATTGCCGTCTGTCAATATTGGAGACAGGCAATATGGACGTTTGCAGGGTATAAATGTTATTAATGTTCAGCATGAAGCAGAAGAAATCATCAAGGCGATAAAATTCGCCATGTCAGAAGAATTTAAGGAAAAAATAAAAGATTGCGCCAATCCTTATGGCAATGGCCAGTCATCAAAGAAAATCGTTGATATTTTGGAAAATATTGAAATTGATGATAAGCTTCTTATTAAAAGGTTAACTTATTAATATGTCTAATCATTTAATTAATAATTCATTTGTCATAAATATTAATTCTTCCATTAAAGAAGCAATGGAGTCTATTACTGATAATCAGCGCGGAACAATAATAGTGATTGATGACGATTTTTATGTGCAAGGCATTGTGGCAGACGGCGATATTAGAAGAGCATTGTTGAGGGGCGCTGCGATGATGACACCGATTTCAAAAATAATAAATACAAATCCGACTGTTTTAAATAAAAATGATATTGAAAACGGCAAGGCTGAAAAAATTTTTAATGAAGAAGCGCAAATAAATATTTTGCCGGTCATAGATGAAAATAATAAATTAATTGATATTGTTGTAAGGTCGCCGCACAAAAGAAAGGAATTTTAAAATTTGATGTCTAATAATTTGAATAACAAGCGAAAAATTTGTTTTATTATTACCAGCTTTATACATTACAGCCGGAGTTTTTTGATTTTGGAAGAATTAAAAAACAGGAGTGATGTTGAGTTGCATGTTGCTATGGCTGGCGC
>JAHIER010000012.1 GCA_018901555.1 Patescibacteria group bacterium | reverse complement strand
TTCTCCAATTTCAGCAACGAGTTTTTCTTTTAGCGGACCGGCAATAGGTATTTCCTTTTTTGAATCCGGACAAAGCACTCTTACTAATCTTTGACCAATTGCCATTAAAAGTGTCGGAGCAATTAAAAATGGATCTACTTCCATGTCAATAAGACGAGGAACAACACCGACAGCGCTATTAGTATGCAAAGTTGAAAAAACCAAATGACCAGTAAGAGCGGCCTGCACTGCCAAAGCTGCAGTTTCCTTGTCTCTGATTTCACCAACCATTATCATATCAGGATCCTGACGCAAAATTGAACGCAATCCATTGGCAAAATCATATCCGATTTCCGGCTTAACTTGAGATTGATTAACTCCTTCAATATTATATTCAATCGGATCTTCCAAACTAATAATATTGCTTTTCTCCTTATTAAACTCTTGAAGCATTGCATAAAGCGTAGTACTTTTGCCCGAGCCAGTTGGTCCAGTCAATAAAATCATGCCATAAGGTTTTTTTATGTTTTCTCTGACTAATTTTAAATCATTTTCAGTAAATCCGATTTCTTCTAATGTTCGAACTCCTTTTTGTTTGTCTAAAATTCTAATTGCCACTTTTTCGCCCCAAAAAGTAGGCAAAGTAGAAACTCGAAAATCAATTTCGCGTCCTTCAATCCTTGCTTCAAAACGCCCGTCTTGAGGCTTTCTTTTTTCATCAAGCCTCATATTTGTTAAAATTTTTATTCGCGAGACAATAGGATCATGAACGCTCAAGGGTAAAATCAAACTAGTATACAAAATTCCGTCAACTCGAAATCTTACTCTTAATTTATCCCTTAATGGCTCTATGTGAATATCTGAAGCATTTCCGCCAAGGGCATGTTTCAAAACAACAGCCACCATTTTAGTAACAGGCGCTTCTTCAATAAACTTAACTTCCTGCTTAAAAATATTTTCGTTTCCTAATGCTTTTTCTGTGTCTGACAAGGCAGATTCTAATTCTCCCAAAACCTTAGAAACCTCGCCCCTTAAACCTTTATAACCCCCCATAATGGCGTCAAAATCTTCTTCAGAAATTAAGAAGATTTTGAATGGCAGATTAAATTTTGAAACAATAAACTGAACCGCTTCTCTAGCTTCTATGTTTTCAGGATCAACCATGCCAATTTCTAAAAAACCATCCCTGATTCCAAGGGGTATAAATTTATAATGCCTTGAGGATTCTTCAGGAATCTTTTTTAGAATATCAGAATCAACATCATTGCTCCCAATTTTTTTGTATGGAATACCTAAAATTTCACCTTTGGCTTTATTAACTTCTAATTCATTAACGCCATAGGCCTTTAAAAGTTTATCCAATGGGACTCCGGTTTCCTGGGACTTAACCTTAAACCGATCCACGTCCTGACTGGAAACAATATTCTTTTTGATTAGAATGTCTTCAAGTTGCATAATAATCGATACTATAATGTATCGTAATCTTTCTAGAGCGGAGCAAAAGGATTAACACGACCCGCCGGCTCAGGAATTAATTCAACTGAATTATCTAAGAGGCTTTTAAATTTTTCATTTTCAAAAAAACTTGTATCCATCTGCATCATTTTTAAAACTCCCAATGTTTCAACAATCTGTTTTCCTTCTGAATCAGAAGAATCTTCAATTCCTTGCATTACACCGACTCCGCTGCCAGAAACAGCCACTACATTGTCCGAAGAGCCGCTATCTCTGCCAGAAAAATAATAAAAATAAATAAAAATTATTATTAAGATGACCAGTATTGCAACTAAAAATTTTAATCTTTTATTGCTCATATTTTTATTTCTGCCAATAGGCAGTTGCTGTTATATTATATTCGTAAAGATCAATACTGCCGGAAACAAAACTTATTTTTGCAATATCTATTAATCGTAAATTCTTTTCCATGACGCTTAAAAAAGTTATGAAAGAAGTATAAGGACCGGACAATTTCATTATTATAGGAATGCTATTTATTTCTTTTGCTATTTTTTGTGTACTAGTATAAGTCTTGTCCTGTTCTGGAGCCATAGCTTCTATGGTTTTTAATGATAAGCCGGTTTCTTTCGCAATTTTTTCTACTTCCAAAATTACTTCCATAGAATTAACCTGGGAAGGCATCATTTCGCTGAGACGGCCAAAATCTTCTTCATTAACTGCATTATATTTTGATAAAATTTCCTGCCTGATATTCTGAAGCTCATTTAAATTTCCAAGATTTTTATCATAAATATCTACTCTGTCTTTAAGTTTATTTATTTCTTCAATTAGCGGCTGAGTCCAAGTGAAAAAAATCATGATGGCGGCTGCTAAAAAAATTATTGATAAAATATTTTTAAACATAAAAATTAATTTGGATTAAAAATTAAATGATTCAGATCAATCATAATAACAGCGGAAAAAGTTATTTCACCCCCCTCTCCTAATGAAAGATTGGATAATAAAACATTTTTTACATATTCATTCTTCTGAAATTCTCTTGTCTGCAAGGCAAGCGGAGCATAACCCTTAGCAACACCATCTAATTTTATAGAGACCTCATCAACTGCATTCAAATCTTTGGATGGAAAAATTGAAAAATCAAAACTTTTAAATCTTACGCTTTTAAGAGTTGATTGTTCCAAAAAATCAAAAATCGCTGTTGGCATTTTATGTTCAGCTAAAAGAATTTTAGCGGTTTCTATTTTTCTGTCTATTGACTGCATTTGACCGATAAAAACAGGGTCAAGTATGTCTTCGGCGCGTTTCAAAGAATCAAAAAGTGTGTCAATTTTCTTATTTAAAAATGATTTATAAAAATAAACTCCGCCCAAAATTAAACCTGAAATAATAAGCAGCATCAAAGAAACAAAAGAAAAGATTCCGGGACCGCTTTCCCTGTAAACCGGGGTTGTTAATGTTTTTTTGGGAATAAATGAAGTTTTATTATCCATATTTTTTTATTGTAATTCCCTTAAAGCAAGGCCTATAGCAACAGAAAAACTTAATCCTGTTTTCCTTAATACTCCCCCTAAAAAAGCCGGGTATTCTGTTTTTAAAAATGGATCAGTCATTGTAACCTCAACAGCCAAATGTTTAACCGAAAAATCTATTAATCCTTTCAGGAGCGCGCCTCCGCCGGTTATAAAAACATGATTAACGCTTTGTTTATTTTTTTTCTGATAATCCATTATAACCGATTTTATTTCCGTAAAAACATATTCCAAAATTGGCTCCATAATACTGACTATCTCTTTGTGCTCCGGTAAATCTGACAATCCAATTTCTCTTTTCATTTCTTCCGCTCTTTTAAAATCTACGCCCAAAGAACTGGACAAAGCTAAAGTTAAATCCTGCGAACCTTTATTAACGGAATAAGAGCTCCTCATTGTGCCCAAATCTACAATTGCCACATTAGTGGCCGAAGCTCCAAAATCAACAACAGCTACTGGAGAAGCATCACGGCCAACTGAAGAACGTATCATGCTGAAAGATTCTATCTCAAAATTTTCTAATTCAAGCCCCAGCTCAGAAACAATTTTTTTGTAAGTACTAATCGTATCTTTATGAATAGCCACTAAAAGAACTTTCATAAATTTTCTTCCATCTTTATCTTCTTTTTCTTCTTCAACAATTTCTTCTTCGGGAAAAATCCACCAATCTATAATAACTTCAGAAATTGGAACTGGTATATACCTTCTTGCTTCTAATTGTATCATTTCTGAAATATTTTTGTCGGGCAGAACAGGAATATTAATTACAGTTATAAAACTTGATTTTAAAGGAATGGAAACCGCGGTTCTTTTTGCCTTAACATTTGCTTCTCTTAAAAGATCTTTCAATGCCTCTACTATTTTGTCATTGCTAAGACTAACTGATTGTCCGATATGCACATTGCCGTATGGCCCCAAAGCTATCTCTCCATAAGTTTCTAGAATTGCTCTTTCTTTTTCTTTTCTTAACTGAACAACTTTAACTGCGGAAGATCCAATATCTAATCCTAAAACACTCTGTCGCGAACCAGAGGAAAGCATTTTTTTTAAAGAAAATAACGTTTTGGCAACAAAATCCATGACATATATCATAACATATTATACCATATATATATTATTGTATGATTAAAAAACTTATCCACACCGTACTTAATTTTATCTTTCCCCAGAAATGCCTGGGGTGTAAAAAGGAAAATCCGCCCGTTGGCGGAATTTGTCCAGAATGTTTTAGTAAAATTGATTATCCATCTTTTATTAAAATAGGCAATGTTTATGCTGCCACAGATTACAATGACGATATTATTAGAAAATCAGTCTGGCAACTTAAATATAAAGGCAGAAAAGAAATAGCTGAACCATTGTCTGAACTAATTTTTCAAAGACTTGAATCTAAGGCAATTGGAAATGATTGGCTGATTATTCCTGTTCCATTGCACAAAAACCGGATGAAAGAACGCGGATTTAATCAATCAGAATTAATTGCGCAAAAATTTTTTACAAAGGTTAAACCTTCGGAAATACAAACATCCGAATGTCTAACAAATGTCCTTTATAAAATCAAAGAAACGCCTACGCAAGTTTCTGTTAAGAATCGCGAACTAAGATTAAAAAATCTTGAGAACGCTTTTGAAGTTAGAAATGCGGATTTAATACGAGATAAAAAAATAATTTTGATAGATGATATTTCTACCACCGGCGCAACTATGCGCGAATGCATTAAAACTCTGAAAGCTGGGGGCGCCAAAAAAGCCATTGGCTTCGTAGTAGCGCGAGGATAAAATTATTTTATTGAAAAAATAATGATTGCGAATGCGCATCTAAATACTATTGTTAAAACAACATAAATATATTAAAATATATAACGATTTGGAGAGGTGCCTGAGTGGCCGAAAGGAACACACTGCTAATGTGTTGAGGGGGCAACCCCTCCGAGGGTTCGAATCCCTCCCTCTCCGTATGGACCTAAATTCCACTGTTGAAAAAGAATTTAGAATCACTGAGCGCCAAAAAAAGGCCTTGCATAATCTAGGATTAAAAAAGATCGGAGATCTTCTTTTTTATTTTCCTTCGCGTTATGAAAATTTTTCAGAAAGAAAAAATATAATTGACCTGCAGCAAAATGACAAAACTACTGTTTACGGAAAAATTACAGATTTAAAAAATGAACGCGCCCGGTTTAAAAAATTACATTATACCCAAGCAGTAATCAGCGATTTTACCGGAAACATTAAAGCTGTCTGGTTTCGTCAACCATATATTGCCAATATTTTAAAAATCGGCGACAAAGTTGCTCTAACAGGGAAAATTACTTCTGGCAAAAATGGGCTTTACTTAGCTAACCCGTCTTATGAAAAAATCAGTTCTTATGAAAATTTAGGAGAAGGCGGTTCTCTTTTGGCTGTTTATCCGGAAACTAGAGGTATCACTTCGCTTTGGATCCGTTCCGCAATCCGCAGAATTTCCAAGGGCTACCCTTGGAATATTCCCAAGGGTAGCCCTTGGATTGATGATCCTATCCCTGAAAAAATATTAAAAAAATATCATCTCCCTTCTTTAAAATCTTCCTTGCTCTTTATTCATGCGCCCCAAAAAGAAAACGACGCTGAAGTAGCTCGCAAACGTTTTGCTTTTGAAGAAATCTTTTTTATTCAGCTGGCGCGCTTAAAAGAAAAAAATGAATTCAAAAATCATGATTCTTTTAATATAAAAATTTCGCAAAAAGAACTGGATAACTTTATTTCAATTTTTCCTTTTACTCTTACCAATGCCCAGCAAAAAAGCATCGGGCATGTTATTAATGATTTTTCTAAAAATTCTCCCATGTCCCGCCTTTTAGAAGGAGATGTTGGTTCAGGCAAAACCGCGGTTGCTGTGGTTGCTACTTATGCCATTGTTAAAAATGGTTTTCAAGTGGCTTATATGGCGCCTACGGAAATTTTAGCCCAGCAGCATTTTCAATCTTTTATAAATTATTTTTCACAACTGCGCCTCACAACCAAAATCGGATTGATTACTTCTTCAGAATGTAAAAAATATCCTTCCAAGGTGAAAATCAATGAAGCAACTCATATTTCCAAAAGTCAGTTATTAAAATGGACAGCCAATGGCGAAATACCTATTTTAATAGGCACTCATTCTTTAATACAAAAAAATGTTAAATTTAAAAATCTTGCTTTTGTTATTATTGACGAACAACACCGTTTTGGCACCCGCCAGCGCGCGCAACTTGTTCATCAACCTGCCACGTTGACAAATAAACGTGGCAGGTTGCCTCATCTTCTTTCTATGACTGCCACCCCTATTCCACGAACTTTAGCCTTGACTATTTATGGCGATTTGGATTTATCGCTTTTAGATGAAACTCCGCCAGGCAGAAAAAAAATTATGACTGTGGTTGTGCCACCAAACCAACGCGATCGCGCCTATGAACAAATTCGCCAAGAAATAAATGATGGCCGGCAGGCTTATATAATTTGTCCGCGTATTGACGAACCAGATCCGGAAAAATTAAATGCTCTGAATGTTAAAGCAGTTAAGGCTGAAGCTAAAATTCTTCAGGAAAAAATTTTTTCAGAATTTAAAATAGAGATTCTGCACGGCAAACTTAAACCAAAAGAAAAAGAAAAAATATTGGAAGATTTTCGCGCCAATAAAATACAAATTCTGGTTTCCACTTCAGTTATTGAAGTCGGTATTGATGTGCCTAATGCCACCATGATTGTTATTGAAGGCGCTGACAGATTCGGACTGGCGCAATTGCATCAATTGCGCGGGCGAGTAATGCGAAGCACTTACCAGCCCTATTGTTTTATTTTCACTGATTCCAAATCTTCTAAAACCAAGGAAAGATTAGATGCGCTGGTCAAGACAAAAAACGGTTTTGAACTGGCTGAATATGATTTGCAATTTCGTGGCGCAGGTGAATTAGGCGGAACTAAACAATGGGGAGTTTCTGATTTAGGCATGGAGGCTCTGAAAAATATAAAAATGGTGGAAGCCGCGCGCTTAGAAGCGCAGAATTTATTAAATCAAGATCCAGAATTAAAAAAATCCCCGCTAGTGCGGGAAAAATTAAGCAGAAATAACATTATTCATTTCGAATAATTATCCTAATTCGGCTCCGCATTTTTTACATGCGCGAACCTTGCGAGTACCGACAATCTTTTTACTGATTCTGGTCGGTTTGTTGCAACCAGAACATATAATTTTTGCATTAGAAATATCGATCGGCATAGGCATCTGAACAATCTGCCCTTTTTTCCCCTGCCTTTTTGGCTTTCTATGCCTCTTGTGAACATTAATTCCCTCAACAACAATACGGTTAAGTTTCGGAAAGGCATGGGTAACCTTGCCCGTTTTTCCACGATCTTTGCCGGCAATTATTTTTACATTGTCTCCTTTTTTTATATTCATAAATTTAGACGACTTCTTGAGCTAATGAAATAATTTTTGCATATCCTTTTTCCTGAAGTTCTCTTGGAATCGGACCAAAAATTCTTCCGCCCTTAGGATCTTTCTTGCCCTTCTCAATTATAACAACTGCATTATCATCAAAACGAACATAAGACCCATCTTTTCTTCTAAATGGCTTTCTTTGTCTGACAACTACAGCGTGCAAAACGTCTTTCTTTTTTACTATTTTTCTTGGCTCAGCAGATTTAACTGAAATAACCACAAGATCTCCAATACGCGCATATCGTTTCCTGGTTCCTCCCAAAACTTTAAAAACCTGAACCAATTTGGCTCCTGAGTTATCAGCTACTTGCATCATTGTTCTTGGTTGAATCATAATACTTTGAATTTTTTATCTTTTGATACTGGCGCGCATTCTTCTATCATAATTCTGTCTCCTTTTTTATATTTATTTTCTGGATCATGCGCTTTATATTTCTTGCTGATCTTAATATATTTTTTGTATTTAGGATGTTTTTTATAATTATTAACAAGAACCACAACGGTTTTTTCCATTGCGTCAGAAACTACTATTCCTTTTAATTTCTTTTTTGGCATAAAATTATTCTCTGCTAATTATTTTTGTTCTTAATGGTAATTTTGATCCGGCTTTTCTTAAGGCCTCACGGGCATTTTTTTCATCAATTCCGTCAACCTCAAAAATTACTGTGCCAGACTTAACTGGAGCCACATAACCAACTGGATCTCCCTTGCCCTTGCCCATGCCTACTTCCGGCGGTTTTTGTGTAATGGGCTTGTCAGGGAAAATTCTAATCCACATTTTTCCTCCTTTTTGGATAAATCTGGATATTGTTTTTCTGGAAGCTTCAATCTGCTTAGAATTTATCCATTTAGGCTCCTCTGCTTTCAATCCAAAAGATCCAAAAGCTAAAACTGATCCCCTGGTAGCAATTGATTTCTTTTTGGGATTCTTTCTCCCTCTCTGACTTTTTCTAAATTTTACTTTTTTAGGAAACAACATAATTATTTATTTTTTTTCTTCAAAAAGCTCGCCCTTATAAATCCAGACCTTTATTCCCAAATCGCCATAAGGAAGATGCGCTCTTTCTCTAGCAAAATCAATGTCTGATCTTAATGTCTGCAGAGGAATTCTTCCTTTTTTTACCCATTCATATCTGCTCATGTCTGCTCCACCGAGTCTTCCGGACAACGAAATCTTAGCGCCTTTTACATCTCTGTTAGCCATAACCTTTTCCAAGGTCTGTTTCATCACTCTTTTAAAAGGCATTCTTTTTTCCAGCCCTTCAGCAATCATCTGAGATACAATTTTGGCGTGCGTTTCTGGAAATCTTACTTCTTCTATATTAAGACGCACTTCCTGTGGAATTTCAGCTTTTATATCATTTAATTTTTTTAAAATTTCCTGTTTTAATTTTTCTGAACCTTCTCCTTTTCTGCCAATCAATAAACCGGGTCTTGAAGTTTTTATAATAATCAACATATGATTTCGAGTTCTTTCAATTTCAATACATTGAATAAACATGCCCCTTAATTTTTTTTCCATCCATTCTCTAAGAAGCACGTCAGCCATTAAATATTTTTTATATTTTTTCAAATTGAACCAACGCGACTTCCAGCCGTAAAGAATTCCTATTCGAAATGAATATGGGTGTACTGTCTTGCTCATAATTATTTCTTTTTATCCGATAAAATAATTGTTATATGGGAACTTCTGCGTTTAAAAGGCTTGACTGTTCCTCTCCATGCAGGTCTAAATCTTTTTAAAACCGGGCCTTCGTCTACTTTTATTTCTTTTATATACAAATCATTTTTTTCAACATCTATTTTATAATTATGCTTAGCATTACTAATGGCTGATTTCAATAGCTTAGATACGGCCAGAGCTGATTTCTTTTCTAAAAAATTTAATTGAATCATGGCTTCTTTTACATTTTTACCGCGAATCAAACCAACCACCAATCTTACTTTGCGTGGTGTAACTTTATAATATTTTGATTTTGCCATTACTTCTGTCATAAATTATTTTTTATTATTTTTTAGTTATCACTGATTCTTTCTTTTTCGTTTCAATTTCTTTCTGTATTTTACCTCCATGCCTGATAAATTTTCTGGTCAAACTAAATTCTCCCAAACGATGGCCGACCATTTCTTCAATAACTTTAACCGGCACAAAATCTTTTCCATTATGAACTCCGAAAGTATAACCAACCATTTCCGGCGATATTTGTGAATCTCTTGACCAAGTCTTAATAACCACATTGTCCTGCGATTTAATTTTACTGATTTTTTTTAATAATTTCGGATCTATATAAGGTCCTTTTTTTATACTTCTTGCCATAAATTTATTTGTTTTTCTTTTTCTTAATTCTTCTTTGAACAATAAAAATATTTGAATATTTCTTTCGCTTACGGGTTTTAACTCCCCTAACACCTTTGCCCCATTTATTTTTCGGTCTTCTCATTCCAGCTCCCTGCCTGCCTTCACCGCCACCAAAAGGGTGGTCGCACGGATTCATGGCTGAACCGCGAACTGTTGGCCTTATACCTTTCCATCGTGATCGTCCGGCCTTGCCAATAACTACTAATTTATGTTCTTCATTAGAAACCTGCCCTATATTAGCCCATGATTTTTCCGGGATTTTTCTGACTTCGCCTGAAGCCATTTTTAACATAGCATAACCCTGGTCATGAGCCAAAACTTCAATATAATTACCTGCTGATCTGCCTAATTTTGCTCCACCCTTAGGCTTAACTTCAACATTATAAATAAAAGTTCCTACGGGAATTTTGGCCAATGGCAAACGATTGCCATTTTTTACTTCCGCTTTTTCCGAAGTAATTATTTTTTCTCCTACTTTAATATTATTATGAGCCAAAATATATTTTTTTTCTCCGTCAGCATAAACAACTAACGCAATCAAACCAGATCTATTCGGGTCATATTCTATTGATTTTACTGTTGCTGGAATATCATATTTATTATATTTAAAATCAATTTCTCTGTATAATCGCCTGGAACCTCCGCCTTTATGGCGTGTGGTAATTCTTCCGGCAGAATTTCTGCCCATAGCTCTTTTTAATCCCTTAGTCAAACCTTTTTCTGGTTCTGTTTTAGTTAAAACATTCCGGTAATCTATGCCGGTCATTTGTCTTCTAGATGGAGTTGTTGGTCTATATTTTTTCATATTTCGATTTTGTCTCCTTCTTTCAAATAAACCACAGCCTTTTTAAAACCTGATTTTGTCCCATATTTTCCCCTAATAAATCTTTTTTTGTCCGGCGCGTAAACAATGTTAACTTTTTGAGGAATAACATTGTAAGTTTCTTTTATGGCTTGCTTAACCATAATTTTATTGGCTCGCGGTTTAATTTTAAAAACATAAGCGTTTTGCTCATTTAAAAGGGTATTTTTTTCTGTGATGTGCGGTGATACTAAGACATTGGCAGAAAAACCAGAAATTTTGGTTTCCGTTTTTTTGTCAGATTTTTCTTCCACTCGTTCTTCCGCTCTTTTAGTCTCAGTTTTTTCTTTCTGTTTTTTTACAAACTTATCTTCTCCTTTTTTAGTTTTAAATACATCAAAAAATGCCATGTTAAATTCAATTCAAATTAAAATACCCAGATTGGGCTAATTATTATGGTAGCAAATAACCCCGAAAGAGTCAATGAAAATTTACTTTGGCAACAGGTTTTAAAAAATTTTACGGTTCCCAAGCGATCGCTGAAATCCCACAAGATTTATATTGAAATTGAACCTGAATTGCACACACCAGGACTTGAACCTGGAACCACGAAGGTATAAGCTTCGCGCTCTGCCAATTGAGCTATGTGTGCGCGATGTCTTTCTTTAATTTAATCCTAAAGGAAGTAAGAATTTCGTCAAATTCATCACGCTCAATAGTTTCTTTTTCAATTAATTTTTCAGCAATAGTATTGAGAAGCTCGCGGTGTTTTTGCAAAACTCTGGTTGCTTCTTTAAAAGCGTTCTCCATAAAATTTTTAACCTCTTTGTCAATTTCTTTTGCCACTTCTTCAGAATAATTTTTTTCAGTATAAAGATTCTTGCCAATAAAAATATTGCCGTTTCTTCCTTCAAAAGCCACTGGCCCGATTTTATCAGACATACCATACTTGGTAATCAGGGCGCGCGCCACATCAGTGGCGTGATATAAATCATCCGCAGCGCCAGTAGTCAAATCTCCAAAAACTATTTTTTCCGCAGCATAACCGCCGAGCGAAACCGCTAATTCATCGATAAAATGCGATTTCGTATAAAGATGTCTTTCTTCCACTGGCAATTTCAAAGTATAACCAGCTGCCTTGCCCCTGGAAACCACGGAAACTTTATGAACCGGATCAGCATGGGGCAGAACTGAAGATACTAAAGAGTGGCCAGCCTCATGATAAGAAGCAATTTTCTTTTCTTCAACTGAAAGCAAGTGGCTCTTGCGTTCCGGACCAAGCATAACTTTTTCAATAGAACGAATCAGGTCAAATTGAGAAATCTTTTTTCTATTTTCCCGAGCTGCCAAGATTGCGCCTTCATTCATTAAATTTTGCAGATCAGCGCCGGAAAAACCAGGGGTGCGTTCAGCAATTATTTTCAAAACAACATCTTCAGTCAAGGGTTTTTTAACAGAATGAATTTTTAAAATTTCTTTTCGATCTTTTATGTCCGGTAAATCCAATATAACTCTACGGTCAAACCTGCCAGGCCTTAATAAAGCCGGGTCAAGAACATCCGGCCTGTTAGTGGCAGCCATAACAATAACTTTTTCATGAGGTTCAAATCCATCCATTTCAACTAAAATTTGATTTAGAGTTTGTTCTCTTTCATCGTGTCCTCCGCCCATGCCAGCTCCTCTGTGCCGACCCACGGCATCAATCTCATCAATAAAAACAATGGCTGGCGCCGATTTCTTTGCAATTTTAAAAAGATCTCTTACTCGGCTAGCGCCAACTCCTACAAATAATTCCACAAATTCAGATCCGGAAATATGAAAAAATGGCACCCCAGCTTCGCCAGCCACTGCTCTGGCCAAAAGTGTTTTACCGGTGCCGGGCAATCCCATCAATAAAACTCCTTTGGGAATACGCGCGCCCATATCTAAAAACTTT
The DNA here is from genome assembly GCA_018901555.1 of Patescibacteria group bacterium. Taxonomy (GTDB): domain Bacteria; phylum Patescibacteriota; class Minisyncoccia; order UBA9983; family UBA9983; genus JAHIER01. The sequence continues at coordinate 3,389 of JAHIER010000012.1, read as the reverse complement.
TTAGGATTTCTTAAAAACTCTACAATTTCCATTAATTCTTCCTTGGCTTCCTGCACTCCAGCCACATCTTTAAAAGTAATTCTTTCTTTTTTATCAGAAGGAACAATGACGCGCGCCTGGGATTTTCCAAAACTGAAAGCCTGCAAACTGCTGGATTTAACCTGGCGCGCGGCCATCCAAAAAAACCAAACAATTATTAAAATTGGTATAAGAAAAGGAAGAAGAACGCCAAGCCAAACCATCAAACCGGACGGCTCTCTTATATCAAAAGTGAATTTTGATAATTGCTCTTCAGAAATTCCGTAATTTTTTAAAGTTTCCAACAAACCGCTTTCTGATTCTTTTTTGGAAATTTTAACCAGACCGCTGCTAAAAATAATTTCCAAATCATTTCCGCTAACTGTAATTGATTTAACACTGCCAGCCTTAATTTCATCAACTAAACTGGAAAATGAGATTTCTTCCTGTTTTTTAAACTGGTCAGTAAAAAAAGAATAAGACACAGCTAGAATCATAAAAATCAAAAGGACAGCCAGAATATTTTTAGTGAAAGATTTTACTGGAGGAGTATTTTTTATCGTTGCCATAAACCAATTCTACATCATCAATTTTTATAAATCAAATGAAAAACCCCGGCGAGCGGGGCTTAAACTTTAAACTTTAGACTTGATTCTAAAATCATTATGATCTATTACTTTTATAATTTTTCTTATTTCCCAATTCCAACTTTCTATTTTGGGAGACAAAACTCGTAATATATATTCCAAAGCATCTGATTCTTTTTTAAAGAAAAGGATTGATCCTTCATTAAAACTTCCATTAGGGTTACAAGAATTACCATTGCCATCTGTAATTTCATAATTATTCTTGAGTTTATAAGAAAGAATATCTAAGCTTACTAAAATTTGATTCAAGGTATAATGATTTCTACCAATAGGAATATTTTTATAATAATCCCAATTTATGAAAATAACCTTTCCGTTTTCTCTTTTTTTGATTAGTTTTCCTGCATATTCTTCAAAATCATCTATAATTCCTTCTTTGGTGCAATTCTTGCAAATTACTCCATCACAAAATATACGCAGCCATAAACCTTTATATCTAAACCTAAAGTCTCCTAAAATCGGCTTTTCTGTTTTACATCTAGGACATATATTTACGATTCCCATGACTCCCCCTTATCAAAGATTTCTAAGTTATTTTTATCAGTTTTAGATATCAATGTCAATGATTTTACTTTCTGAATTTTTTCTGTTTTAGAATTGGCTTTGACTTTCACAAGTATTTTCATAAATTTTGTTTGCAAGGCTTAGTTTGCAATCCTTTATTGAATCGATTTATCAAATTTTCTTTCTTTTCTCTGCGCCAGTTTTTTATTTGGACTTCACGCCGTCTTGCTTCCGTAAGTGTTTGATAATCTTCATAAAAAACTATTTGAAAGTTTCCAGTTTTAGTAAAAAGTGCACCTTGTTTTGCATTGTGGATATTAATTCGCTTTTGTAGATTTTCAGTAATTCCTACATAAAGCTTGTCTTTATCATTTTTAATTAGATAGACGTGATACATAAAAAAATTTTGTCCCTCGACTACGCTCGGGACATTCGCCTCACAAAACCAATACAAAGACTAGTTATTTAATCAAGTGGCTTGCCATGAGCGAACCCTGAGATTTATCGAAGGGTGAGTCGAATGGAGATGGGCGGAATCGAACCGCCGTGCAAAAATTTTTCCTAAAACAATTCTACAAACTTAGTTTGTTTTCTTTATTTAGAAGAAATAAGTATTAAACAAACAAAACCTTATTCCCTCGATTCTCTTTCCCGCTAAAAGCGGGATTCGGTTACAGCTGAGACAAACTGTTTCCCTATTCCAATAATGACGCCCGGTTCTGTTTATTGGACATCAACAGATGAGCGCTGCCTTAAGCGTATGCCAAGGCAGGAGTTTTTGAAAAGTTTGCACTTATCAAATTTTTCTAGAAGTTTTGCGAGATTCAAGAATACTCGGTTTGCATGATTTATTCTAAATTTTTGACGAAGCCGATCATCCCCGTTTAAATTCTCTGGCAATGTCTCTTTCTGTATCTCTCTTCTTAATTTTTTCTCTTTTATCAAATTTCTTTTTGCCCTTAACCAAAGCAATTTCTACCTTGATTATATTGTTTTTAGCATAACACTTTAACGGCACCATTGTCAAGCCTTTTTGACTTAATTTGCCGTCCAAATATTTAATCTCTTTTTTGTTTAAAAGTAATTTTAAAGTTCTTTGCTCTTCATAATTACTAGGCATATTATTAGATTGGTATGGTGGAATATCAAAGCCAACTAAAAAAGCTTCATTGCCACGCATTAAAATTCTTGAGCCAGCCAATGACCCTCTTTTATTTTTTAAAGATTTAACTTCCCATCCCTTCAATACCAAACCAGCCTCGAATGTTTCCAAGACTTCATAATCAAATCTAGCCTTTTTGTTGTCTAACAATACAGACATAATTAAATCGTAGCAAAATTAAGCTACCTTGCAAAATTTAGAAAAATAAGTAAAATAAACTATATAAAGAGAATTCGCATCAACAACCAAATAACAGCTCCTGAATTGAGAGTAATAGATAATGAGGGCAACAATCTGGGTCTTTTAAGTTTGAAAGAAGCTCTGGATCGAGCCCGAGAACGAGAACTTGATTTGATTGAAATTTCTCCAACAGCCCGGCCACCAGTTGCAAAAATAATGGATTATGGTAAATTCCAGTATCAGGAACAGAAAAAACAAAAAGAAGCAGTTAAAAAAATTCACACCACAGAAATAAAGTCTATGCGTATAGGTTTAGGCACTTCTCAACATGACCTAGAAATGAAAGCGGATAAAATTTCTAAATTTCTTAAACAAAAAGACAAAGTAAGAATCGATCTGGTTCTTAAGGGGAGAGCTAAATATATTGATAAAAATTTTATAGAGGAAAGACTGCATAGAATTTTAAAGCTTATTTCAGAAGAATATAAAATAAGCGACGGCCCAAAAAAAGGGCCATCCGGAATAAACATAACAATAGAACATGGGAAAAACAAATAAATCATTTCAAAAAAGATTAAGAGTAACCAAAAATGGAAAAGTGTTGGCCAGAAAACCTGGCCAAAATCATTTTTTGGCAAAACAAACAAGAGAAAGCCAATTAAATAAAAAGGGGCTGAAACCTTTTCTTATGAATAAAAAAACCTTAGGTAAATATTTGCCCGGAAAATAATTTTTAATTTTATGACACGAGTAAAAAGAGGAAAAATTTCAATAAAGAGAAGGAGGAATGTTCTTAAGAGAACAAAGGGTTATCATTTGGGCAGAAAATCAAAAGAACGCATGGCGCAAGAAGCCATTCTCCATGCCGGCAAATATGC
>JAHIER010000011.1 GCA_018901555.1 Patescibacteria group bacterium | reverse complement strand
TCTTTAACATCCAAATCTTTTTTCCAAGGCCAATATCCTTCTTTGGCAATCAATACAGAATAATTGCCTGGTTTGAGATTTTGGAGAAAAAGTCCTGACTGGAGAAGATTGGTCGTTCTTTTTAGTGTGTTATTAACAAAAATTTGCGCGCCGGAAACAGGCGAGGCAACATATAATCCACCGGTTTGAGTAAGATGAAAATGTGAATCCAGCCGGTAGCCGTTGGAATATAACAACACAAATGGCGCAACTATCAAAAAAGCCAATACGCATAAAACCAAGATAATCCTTCTTTTTTTCAGAGTCATATTCTTATTTTTGCAAAAAAATCATCAAAAGTAAAGGGTAATTCCATGTCAACCTGCCACGTTGACGTGCCACGTTGACATTGATATAATAAATACAATATGAAAGGGGATATATACCATATATTAAATAGGGGGATAGAAAAAGGCGTGATATTTTATGAACTCAATGATTATAAAAGATTTATTTCGGGACTTTATAAATTTAATAATCAAGGTCCTGCATTGCGTTTAAGTGATGAATACTTGTTTGATAATTTGCCTGTGCAAAAAAAGATAGTTGAAATTTTGTCTTGGAGTCTGATGCCTAATCATTACCATTTATTATTGCAGGAAAAAGTTGATGGTGGCGCCATTAATTTTATTAAAAGAATCGGAAATGGGTATACGAAATATTTTAATATCAAAAATAATAGAAGCGGTTATTTGTTCCAAAATTCCGCAAAAATAATTTTAGTTGAAAGAAATGAACATTTTTTATATTTGCCATTTTATATAAACGCAAATCCGATAGATCTTATTGAGCCGGGGTGGGAAGGGAAAGGGATAAAAAATAAAAATAAAGTGCTAGAATTTTTAGAAAAATATCAATGGTCTAGTTATCAAGATCATATTGGGACATCTAATCTTCCGCAGATTATAAATAAAGATTTATTTTTTAATATTTTTGATATAAATTCTAATCAATATAAAAAGGATTTTCAAGAATGGTTAGGCGATGTCAACCTGCCACGTTGACGTGCCACGTTGACATAATTTTTTTTACCCCCTTTTTTTAATTTTTCTAATTTAATTCTTAACACCACTTGTAATTTTTGTCAATATTTTGGTTGTTTAAATTTAATGGTAAATTATAGGTATGATAATTAAAGATAAAATCTCAAAAGAAGATTTAGAGAAGCTCTTTGAAGATTTTTATGTTGACATGTTAAAGCTTGTTGTTGATATTGAAAAAGAAATTTTATCAGCCGGATGCGAATATCATATTGATTGCGCAGAAGATTTAACTAATCATGGGTCAAAAGTAGAAAATTTATGGGGAGCGAATCTTTATAAAAAAAATTGGGGAATTGACTTTGTTTCTTTAATAAATATAAAGCCGGAAAAAAATAATAGGGAGATAGAAGTAAAAGACAAAGAAATTAGAGATAAAATGGAAAAAATAATAAAAAATTTATTATGCAATTAGAACGTTGGAAAAAATTTTCAAAAAAAGAGCAATTAAGAGCTTTGTCAGCGGAATTTTTACGAGCTGGAATTTGGCAAAAGAAAGATAATGATAATTATAAATCAGCTATTGAACGGGCGATATCAATAGTTGATTTTTCTATTAATGATGAAAAATGGTTAAAACAAAAGAAAATCCTTTTTGGATTAAGAGATATTTTAGCTGAAATCTATTTAAATAAGAGTAAAATAAAAGATATTAACCTTGTAAACCAAGCTTTATGAGCAATTATGCGGTTAAGGGCGGAAGAAAATTGAAAGGGGAAGCGGTTGTTAATGCTTCTAAAAATTCAGCTGTGGTAATTTTGATTGCCTCGCTTTTAAATGAGAAAAAAACTGTTATAAAAAATATTCCACGCATTGAAGAAGTTTTTAGAATTATTGAAGTTTTAGAGAGTATTGGAGTCAAAATAGTTTGGCGCAAAGATCATGAATTAGAAATTAATGTTCCTAAAAAATTAAATCTTAATAAAATAAATAAAGAAGCAGCAGAAAAAACGCGCAGTATTATTTTATTTATTGGGCCTCTAGTTCATAAGTTAAAAAAATTTTCTTTGCCCTCCTGCGGAGGATGCAAGCTCGGCAAGAGAACAATTATGCCTCACATTTACGCTTTGGAAGAATTGGGAATTAAGATAAGGAAGAACAATGATAAATTATTAATAGATTCTTCAAAAATTCATCCTGCTCGCGAAATAATAATGTATGAATCAGGAGACACAGCCACAGAAAATGTTATTATGGCCAGCGCATTGATTCCCGGGAAAACAACAATTAAATTTGCTTCAGCTAATTATCAGGTTCAGGATCTTTGCTATTTCTTAAAAAAATTAGGAACCAAGATTGATGGCATTGGCACAACAACTCTAACCATTCATGGCAAAAATAAAATTTCCAAACCAATCAGTTATTATTTAATTGAAGATCCGG
>JAHIER010000010.1 GCA_018901555.1 Patescibacteria group bacterium | reverse complement strand
TCATGTTTTAAAATATGAAAATAAAGCGCAGTAAAAATATCAGCCATACCAAGAGGACCAGCTGAATGACCAGAGCCAGCTTCTAAAAGCATATTAATAATAGACTGGCGAACTTCGTTTGCCTTGTCTTCTAAAAATTTTATTTTTTTATCATCTAAAAACATTTTTTAATGCTTCAATATTATTTTTTATATCTCCTCCGCCTTGTGTGGAAAATATTGCGTTAGCGGCGCATAAAATATCTGCACCAGCTTCTATTAATCTTTTGGCATTATCCACATTAACTCCGCCATCAACTTCTATTATACATGCTTGCCTATCCGTTAGCGAGGATTCACAAAATTTTTTCAGCTGTTTTATGTTTTCATAAACATTTTCATCTATTTGCTGTCCTGGCAATCCCGGACGCACACCCAAAATCTGAAAAAAATTAACCTTGCCTTTATAATGAGCCAAGTCAGTCCACTTGCCATCCGGCCCCACTGCTATTCCTGGTTCTTTGCCGGCTTTTTTTATTTTTTCAATAACTAAATCCGGATCTTTAGCTGTTTCAATATGAAAAATAATTCTTTTAACTTGAGGAACTAACCATTCTTCAACACGATTTTCAATATCATTAATCATTAAATGCACTTCTATATTTAAATTTGTTTGCAAATCGCGCAAATCTTTTGGATTATGCCAAATAGTATTTTGAGTAAAAGTACTATCAGCCACATCCAATTGCGCCCAATTAGTATAAGGTTCAATAAGTTTCAACTTTTTTTCTATTTCACTAAAATCTTTTTCGTTAATTGCTGGAATTACTTGAATCATAAATCAATTTTTTTAATTCTCCTTTTATGTCTTTCTTCGTTTGAAAATTCTGTTTCTAACCATAATTTAACTGCCTGCTTAATTTCTTCTTCTGTTAAAAATCTTGCTCCCAGAGACAAGATATTCGCATCATTATGCTCGCGTGAAAGCCGAATAATAGCGACGCCTTGCGAAGGAGGGTCCTTCGCTAAACCGTAATAAACTGCGGCGCGCACGCCTTTGACCCTGTTGGCAACCATGGCTTCGCCTTGACCTGATCCACCCAAAATAATCCCTCGACTTCGCTCGGGATCACGCGCTACAGCGCGCGCGACCGGCAAAATAAAATCTGGATAATCGTCATCTTTGTCATAAACAAAATTACCACAATCTTCTACTTGATAACCAAGCTCAGTTAAATATCCCTTGAGCTTTTCTTTAAATTCAAAACCAACATGATCAGTTCCTAAATAAATCATAAATATTTTTTTAACATTTCAATATGTTTTAAAAGCATAGCGCTGTATCCCCATTCATTATCATACCAAGAAAAAACTTTCACCAGATCGCCATCAACCACGCGCGTGAGTTCCAAATCAACAATAGAGCCATATGGTTCGCCAACAATATCAGAAGAAACAGTTCCCTTATCAGCAATTCTCATAATTCCCTGCCATTCTTTTGATTCAGCTGCATCTTTTAAAATTTTATTAATTTCTTCAGCTGAAGTTTTTTTCTCACTAATAAAAGTAAAGTCAACTAAAGAGCCTGCTGGCACTGGCACGCGCAAAGCCACACCATCAAACTTACCATCAATGTCAGTTAAAACTTTTCCAACAGCTTTAGCTGCGCCCGTACTTGAAGGCGCAATATTAACAGCGCCAGCTCTTCCCCTTCTCCAATCCTTAGCATCCGGCTTATCCACAATCCCTTGAGAAGCAGTATAACCATGAACAGTGCTAAGAACCGCTTTTTTAATACCTGGTTTTTTCATTAAAATTGCCACCGCTGGCATCGTCGCATTAGTAGTGCAAGAAGCATTAGAAGTAATTTTAGTTTTAGAAATGTCGCCAGAACAAACATTAGGCGTAAACATTAAAACCTCTTCAGCTGGCGCGCTGATCACCACCCTTTTAGCTCCGGCCCTAAGATGAGCTTCGGCTTTTTCATAAGAAGTAAAGAAACCGGTTGATTCAACTACTATATCTATATCTAAGTCTTTCCATGGCAGATTAGTCGGATCTTTTTCACTCAAAAATTTAATTTTGGAAGTTGGAAATTTGAAACGGCCGTAAACTGAATCATGTTCAGTTAAATAAATTAAATTATCTTTATCGCCTAAATCATTAATAGCGACCACTTCAATATCAGGATGTTGAGAGGCCTGCCTAAAAAATATCCTCCCGATCCTGCCAAAACCATTAATAGCAATTTTCATATAGCTCTATTATACAAAAAAATTAATAAACATTTAAGTGGATATCGTCTCTTGAACCGACATGCGATGTCGGTTATAATAAAAATTATGCGAAAAGAAAAATTTGTACCAGGGGAATATTATCATATTTATAATCGCACTATTTTTAATAAGCCAGAATTTAAAGATAGAAAAAATATTGCTCGCCTGCAACAATCATTTATACTTGCTAATTCGACAAAATCAAGCGAGGCTTTTCAGTTTTTAAGAAACAATTATGATGCAACAGTTGAAGATGCTATAAAAATCATAAACAAGGGGAAGAAGCTTGTAGATGTTTTATGTTATGTAATTATGCCAGATCATTATCACCTATTATTAAAAGAAAAAACAGAAAAGGGTATTATTGATTTCGTGCGAAAGTGCGATATTTCTATTTCTAAATATATAAATAAAAAAAATAATAGAAAGGGTCCTTTATTTGAAAGTCGTTTTAAATCTAAACATATTAATACAAATCAATATTTGCTTCATCTTTCACTTTATATACATCTTAATCCTTTAGATTTCATCAGTGATAAGACATGGAGAGAACATGGATTAAAAGATTGGGAAAAAGAAAAAAATAAACTTATTAATTTTCCATGGTCAAGCCTAAAAACCTTTTTAAATAAAAATCATAAAGATTTAATAATATCTGGGCAAGAAATAATTACAGATCAATTTAGAGGCAGAAAAGAATACGAGGAATATTTAAGAAGCTGGTCTGAAGATTCTCTAAGTTCAATTAAAGATATTCTTTAAAACCGACATCGCATGTCGGTTCGTGGCTTTATTCAATTGGCGGTTGTTCGCGCTCTTCTGGCAAAGGTTCTGGAGGAGAAATATCTTGCAAGGCGCTTCTGCCGGCGCGCAGATTTTTCAAAATATTTTCCACTTCATTATTGCCCGGGTTTAATTCTTCAATTTTTTCAAATTGTTTAATTGCTTCATCATTTATTCCCTGCCTGTCATAAATCAATCCCAAAAAATATCTGGCATTAGAATAATTTGGATTTAAAATAATTGCGCGCTCAAAAACAAGTTTGGCTCCTTCATAATTTTTATTTTGATAATAAAGAAGCCCCAACTGGAATAAAGCGCCTGAATCATTCGGGGCTAACAAAACAGCCTGCTCTGTTCTTTTTATAGCTTCTCCAAGATTACCCTGCTGGGCTTCTATTTGCGCCAGAAAAAATAAAGCGGCGGTAAAATCACTTTTCATACCAAGAGATGCGTCAATATATTCTCTGGCTTTTTGAATGTTTCCTAATTGAGTTTCCACGCGCGCCATGGCTAAATAAGGGCTTGGATCTAGCGGGGACACTTTTAAGGCTTCATTATAAGATTGGATAGCTAAATCACCAGCGCCGGCAATCTGCAAAGAAACAACTGATTCATAAACTCTAGCTAACTGCATCCAATTCAATGGATCAAGCGGATTCAAACTCACAGCCATTTGCGCGTTTTGAATTGCTGTTCCCAAGGCATTCTGGAATTGATTGCGCAAAATTTCATCTGACACGCCCTGCTGGGATAAAATCTGCTGTATTCTAATAATTCCAATTTCAGATAAATCTCTAAAATAAATATCCTGGCTGTCCAAATTTATCGCTTTTGCTAATTTTATTTCTGCTTCATCAAGATTCCCTTCTATATTTAATTTATTCAGCGCTTGAACATAAGAATATCCAGCCCAATATTTCTGAATCATTAAATAAAGAGCGAAAATTGTCAGAAGAATCAAAAAAACAATAAACAAAATGGAAAGAAATCCAAATTTAGGATTTTTCAAAAAAGAAATCTCAATGGTTTTAATTTTTTGGGCTTGAATTAAAAGAGCAACTAAAGCGCCTGTCAAAATAAATGCCAAAACATAAATTAAAAATCCCGGAGAATAAAAAATGGACATGGTCCATAAATACAAAGACCCAAGATATAAAGCAACTAGCAAGGCGCGACTTAAATCATTTTTAGAATAAGATAAAACTTTAAGCCCGTAATAAAGCAAAAACCCCAAAAAGGCCAGCAATGCAACTCCTCCTAAAATTCCAGTTGTGGCAACCATTGAAGGCAAATGGCCAATGCCAGACTGAAAACGAGTATTCCAGAAAAGCGTGCTGTTAATAACCGCGGGCTTGAATTTTAGCCAGTCGTATAAAAAAGTATTGGGACCGGTTCCAAGGATTATATTTTTAGTATTCTCGCTTAAAGAATCTTTCACCACTTCATAAGTCGCTGTCCAAGAAGGCCTGGCGTCAATAATATTTGTTCCTAAAGATACGGTAAAATCACCGAGCAAACCGCGCGCCAAGATAAAAACAAAAACTAAAATAACAATAAAAAATGATAAGTTGATTAGCTTATTGCCCTGAAAACTGGTTTCTGGCGCGTCAAAACCGGGTTTTTCCTCAAAACTTCTGCGAGAAAAAAAATAGACCAGAAAAATGAGCATAAAAATTCCAAAAACATACCAGAGAACCAAAAAATTAACAGCTATCATTGCAATAAAAGATAAAGCTGTTAAAACTAGCAAGATTATTTTAATTCTTTTTTTAATATTAAATAGTTCAAAAAAGATAATGCTAGACAAAGCGATCAGTCCGAAAAAAATAGCAAAATCATTCCACCCGCCAATAAGATTGGATGTTTTAAATGAAAATAATTGAGAAAATAATGGTGTTATTTCAAATATTGTATGAAGAACCTGAAAAACAAAAACAACTGAAGCAGAAATAAAAAGAGCAATGTAAAGATTTATTATTTTTTTCTCAGATTGAAAAAATAAAGAAACTAAAAAAGCTCCAATACCTAAAACCATAAAAAAGAAAAATGTCCCGACTTCATATCCGGCGCCCAGCAAAGAAAATTTTGCATTAATAGAAAAAAACGAGGAAGCCAGACAGACAAGAATAATGCCCGCTAAAGAAAGAAGCAAGCCGCTTTTGGGAATTATTAAATTTCCTTTTTGCAAACGCGTAAAAAGCCAGAACAAAAACGCAAGGCCGATTCCCGCATAAGCCAGCATCGCCTTGCTGAACACGAATGAATTTATAGTTAATGGCAGAACAAAAATTGGCAATAAAAAAATAAGAGCGTAAAAAATATAAACAACAATATTTTCTAAATTAATAGATCTTTCTTTTGTTTCTTGTATTTCTATATTATGCATTTTGAAATTCTTTAATCTGTTTTTCTAAAAACTCGACTCTCTGCTTTAAATCAATAACATCACCTGATATTGCGTCCACATCTTCTTTTGAAGTTTGAGAAATTCTTTTCAACTTTTGCTCAATTTCTTCAAGTTTATTCCAAATCTGCTTAATTTCAAAATGAACCTTATGAAACTCCTCATGCATCTCTTCTTTTGAGTCCTCTATTTTTCTATCCACTGCATCAAAGCGTTTGTCAACTGATACGGCAAATTTATTAATAGCTGAAAGTATTTCATTATTTGTTGTTTCTTGCTCCATAATTCCAATTATAAGTTAAATCCTAAAAAATTCAAAGTGAATAAGATTTAACCGACTTACGATGTCGGTTCGTAAAATTTCTGCCATGATTTTTCCAACCGAAAAATTTTTGTCCTAACCAAAGCATAACGGCTGATTAAATCATCAATCAAATCCCAATTAAACTGTTTCCCGTAAATGCCTTT
>JAHIER010000001.1 GCA_018901555.1 Patescibacteria group bacterium | reverse complement strand
ATGAAGAAGTGCAGAAACTTGTCATAAAAAAAAGTATTGAGCCAGGTATAACCAGAGCTTTTCTAGCCTTTGAAGAAAAATATCACATGCTTTTTGTAGAGGCCATAAGAAAAGTTGTTAAAGAACGCGGCAAGTCTATTCATCCTAATGAAGCAGCCAAGATTATTAGAAAAATAGCCGAAGAAAAAGGAATTTTACCAACTCGTAATAAAAGAGGTAAAGAGAAAAAATCTCATACTGAACTTGTTGCAGGTTCAGTTATTTCTAACCTGAATAATCTTGAAAAATCCTTAAAAGAATTACAAGAAATTGATGATGAAAAAATAAATGCCATGAGATTTCCTCATCCATTAGAGTTAGAAACTAAACTCATGATTGTAAAAGAAAGAATAGCAGAAACCTTAAAAAAATTGAAATTAGTTGATTAGTTCTTTATTTATCCCCGCCACGAGCGGGGTTTTTCATTTGGTGCCGGGGGGGGGAGTTGAACCCCCATGGATGTAAATCCACACGATTTTGAGTCGTGCGCGTCTGCCAATTCCGCCACCTCGGCTTTTATTAAATCATATCAAGTTGCACTTAAAAATCAATTAATTTATAATAAATATAATGGATAATCTCAAAAAACAACAAGCTGTATTTTGGATTGAGGTGGATAAAATTAGTCCTAATACCATGCAGCCAAGAACCAGTTTTGATGAAACTAAATTATCTGACTTGGCAGAATCAATTAAGCAATACGGTGTGCTCCAACCTTTAGTAGTGATTAGAAAAGAAATTGATACTGATATTGGCACTAAGGTTGAATATGAATTAATTGCTGGTGAGCGACGATTGCGCGCCTCCAAAATAGCTGGCTTGGCTCAAGTGCCGGTAATAATTCGTGATGATGAGGGAGATAAAATTAAACTGGAGTTGGCTATTATTGAAAACTTGCAGCGTGAAGATCTTAATCCTCTTGAAAGAGCCATGGCTTTTAAGAAACTGATTGAAGATTTTAAATTAAAACATTATGAAATAGGTCATAGGGTGGGCAAGAGTCGTGAATTTGTCACAAACTCTTTGCGTATTTTGAATTTACCGGAAGAAATACAAAATGCTTTACGTGGCGGTATGCTTTTTGAAGGACACACTCGGCCATTATTAATGCTTTCTGATAGGTCAGAAGACCAAATGCGTTTATTCTACAAGATCTTGGAAACCAAAATGACAGTTCGTGAATCAGAAGAGATTTCTCGTGGGATTGCTCAGGATCGGGTACGCAGAAAAGATACCATAGTAGATCCAGAAACTCGCATTTTAGAAGAAAAAATATCTGAGAGTTTAGGGACTAAAGTGATGTTGGAAAAACAGGGAGAAAAAAGAAAATTACAAATAGAATTTTTTTCTGAAGAGGAATTAAGAGCTTTTCTTGATAAAATAACTGAAAAAAGAATAGAAGATAAAATAGAAAATAAACTTTTAGAATCAGAAAATTTAGAATCAGGATCCCCGCAAGAATCTAAACAGCCGGAAAATGAAGAAGATCTAATGAATAATTTTACTTTATAATTTTTCTAAACGGCTCTTTTAAAAGGTTCATGTTCTCGTCTAGCTGAACGTATTTGTTTTTTAGCCAAAGAAGTTTTCGCGCGCTCCAGCCATTCAGCGCTAGGCTTTTTATTTTTTTGAGTTTGAATTTCTACTATATCGCCATTTTTAAGAATGGTGTCTAGGGAAACAAATTTATTATTTACTTTGGCGGCTGAAGCGCTATTGCCGATATCACTATGTATGGCATAAGCAAAATCAATGGCTGTGGCGCCTTCAGGCAAATCTATGACATCGCCCTTGGGCGTAAAACAAAAAACCCTATCCTTAAAAAAATCTAATTTTAAGGTTTCTAAAAAATCTTGAGTTTGTCCTTGAGCAATGCTTTTTTGCCAATCTACTAATTGATTAACCCATGACATGCGCGGGTTAACAACACCTCCTGTCCGTGGTTTATTAGATTCTGTATAAGCCCAATGAGCGGCAATGCCATATTCAGCCTCCTCATGCATTTTTTTTGTTCTGATTTGAATTTCTGTTATGGCGCCGTCTATTGCAAAAATAGTTGTATGTAAACTTTGATAACCGTTAGGTTTAGAAGTTGCAATGTAATCTTTAATTTTCCCTGGCAATGGTTTCCACATATTATGAATAATACCAAGAACTTTATAACAATCCTCAACATTTTTAACAATAATTCTTAAGGCAATAAGGTCATAAATATTTTCAATATCCATATTAATTTCCGGACGCTGAAATTTTTGGAATAGACTATAAAGATGTTTAATTCTTGAATCAACGCTAAAATCGTTGATTCCATTTTTCTTGATTTCTTTTTCTAATTCGTATTTTGTTTTTATTAATTCGTGTTCTTTTTGTTCATATCTGCCCTTAAGCATTTCTTTTACTTTTTTATATTCTTCAGGGTAAATATAAGGAAAAGCTAAATCTTGAAGTTGACCCTTAAATTCACCAATGCCTAGTCGATTAGCGATAGGGGCGTAAATTTCTAGTGTTTCTTCAGCAATCCGGCGTTGTTTTTCTTTTGGTATAAATTGGAGAGTTTGCATATTGTGCATTCGGTCAGCCAGTCGTATAAAAATAACTCTGATATCTTTAGCCATAGCCAAAAACATTTTCCGTAAATTTTCAGTTTTTAATTCCGCGTCTTTATATTTAATTTCTCCAAGTTTTGTCACTCCTGAAACCAAGAAAGCGATTTCTTCGCCAAATTTTTTTCTTATAATTTTTTCTTCTACATTTTTATCTTCGCAAACATCATGGAGCAGGGCAGCAGCAATGGTTTTAGCGTCAAGTTGTAGCTTGGCTATAGTTTTGGCTGTTTCAAGAGGGTGAATAATAAATGGATCACCTGATAATCTTTTTTGGTCCTCATGAGCCTCTTTGGCAAACTCAAAAGCCTTGGTGATAATTTCTATATCATTTTGAGAAGGATTTTTTAATAAATTTATAATTTCATTGACACTCATGACATTATTTATTATACTCTTAAATTAGATATTATATAAATTTTTCAGGAGGAAAGAAATGGAAATTTATATTTGTATTGATTGTGGATATTATAAAGAATCAAAAGAAATACTACTAGTTTGCAAAAAGTGTAAGGGCAGAATGAAATCAAGGAAAAAGATCCTTTTTTTTGATAAAAAAATTGAGCAAATGCTTATGGCCGATAAATAGTTCTATTTTCTATCCTTTATTTGTGTTGGATTTTGCCATGAAGCATAGTCGCAGGCGGGATATTGCGAACAACCATAAAATATTCTTCCTCTCTTAGTGCGTTTTATAATAATTTCTCCGTTTTCGCACTTCGGGCATTTCATGCCAATTGTTTGTGATTCTTTTTTTATATTTTTGGTGTTCTTGCAGTCTGGGAAGCCAGAACAGGCCATAAATTTTCCAAACCGGCCATATTTAATAATCATAGGTTTGCCACATTTATCGCAAATTTCATCAGTTTCTTCGTCAGTTTTTTGTTTTTCTACGCTTTCGTATTTTTCCTCAAGAATTTTATGAAATGGTTCGTAAAATTCTTTGATGACTGGGACCCATTTTTTATTTCCTTCAGCAATTTCATCAAAGTCTTTCTCCATTTTAGCTGTAAATCCAACATCAACAATTTGTGGGAAATGTTCAACTAATAAATCATTAACCATGATACCAGTTTCGGTTGGATAAAATTTGCGTTGCTCATTTTTGGCAATATAGTTTCTTGTCTGAATTGTAGAAATAGTAGGCGCATAAGTTGAAGGTCTGCCAATTCCATATTCTTCCAGAGTTTTAACCAAGGAAGCTTCTGTGTAGCGCGGAGGCGGTTCTGTAAAATGCTGGCCAGGAATTAATTTAATTAATTCTAATTTTTCTTTTTCTTCTAATTCCGGCAGTTCATTTTCATTTATTGTGCCATTATAAACTTTAAGCCATCCTTCAAATTTTAAAATTTGTCCTGTTGAACGGAAGACATATTTACTTGCTTTTATGTCTATGGTTGTGGAATCGAAGACGGCTTCTTTCATTTGAGAAGCTATAAATCTACACCAGATTAAATCATAAAGTTTAAATT
>JAHIER010000009.1 GCA_018901555.1 Patescibacteria group bacterium | reverse complement strand
TTAAACATATTTTTTTATCTTCTTCAATAATTTTTTTAAATATTTTTTTAGCTCTGAATAAGCGCATTTTTACGGCAGTAACTGAAATATTTTCTTCCGAAGCGATATCTTTTTGGGATTTATCTTCTAAATAATATTTAGCTAAAACTCTTTGCAATTGTTTCGGCATTTCTTGCAAAGTTCGGGCAACTAATATTTTCATATCTGCATTAAAAAAGGATTCATCATCAGCTGAAATATCATAAAATGCAGAATCAAAATATTCCACAGACTTTTGTATTAATTTTAATTTTCGATAATGAGTCAGGGCAGTATTAATAACAATTTTATAAGCCCAACTTTTAAAACTACCTCCTTCTTGTTCTTTAAATCTATCTCCATTCTTATAAATCTTAACAAAAGCCTCTTGGACAATGTCTTGAGATTCTTCCCGGTGATTAACGATTTTTGAAGCGGCTCGCAAAAACGCCTCTTGATATCTATCAACCAACACGCCAAAAAATGACGGATTTTTAAGGGATATCGCCAAAATTTTTTCATCCTTCATTTTTTCCAAACCCTCTATCATATTGTTACTAATATTATAACTAATCTTGATTAAAGAAAAGTTTCATTATAATATAACAAAGTATGTTAGCTTACAACGAATTAAAGCCTGGGGCTTATATTGTGCTGGATGGCCAGCCTTATATTGTGATGGAATATCATTTTATCAGAATGCAACAAAGAAAGCCTAACGCCCAGACAAAAATAAAAAATATAATTACCGGCAAAACAATAGAAAAAACTTTTCAGCAGACAGACAAACTTGAAGAAGCAGAGATTGAAACAAGGCCAGTTAAGTATTTATATCATAAGCCTGCCCGCCGAAGCCTTGGCGAAGGCGGGGGTGAATTTTGGTTTTGTTCTGAAAAAAATCCTTCTGATAGATTTAAACTTGAGGAATCTTTAATTGGCAATCATGCTGATTTGCTTAAACCAAATTCTTCTGTTGACATAATTGAATTTCAAAAACAAATTATCGGAGTTAAAATACCGGTTAAAGTTGATTTAAAAGTTGTTGAAGCTCCGCCAGCTGTTAAAGGTAACACCGCCCAAGGCGGAACAAAACAAGTTAAATTAGAAACCGGCGCCACAGTTAATGTCCCTCTTTTTATTAACGAAGGCGATATTATCAGAATCAACACTGATACTAAAGAATACGCCGAGCGCGCAGAAAAGGCCTAATGAGTAACAAAAGGCAAAAGAGAAATGATGCGCGCGTTTTTTATTGCGCGAGCGAGTTTTCTTTGATGTTTTGTGCAAACGCCTGTTTGCTTAGAAGGCATTATTCTTGAAAAAGGGTCAAGAAAACGCTTGAGCAAGTCAACGTTTTTATAATCAATTGTTTTTATATTGTTTGTGCAAAAATAACACTGGCGCATAATTTTATATTAAAAAGGTATTTCCTCCGAATTGACTTCTTCTTCCGGATATTCAATTGTTTCTAATTCTTCTTTAGGTGATGACTGTGATGGCTGTGATGATCCGCCTCCTCCTTGCTGGCCTGTTTTTCTCGGACCGAATTGTATTTTTTCAGCAACAATTTCCGTTCGGCTTCTTTTGCTGCCATCAGTTGCATTCCAGTTTCTAGTTTGTATTCTGCCTTCAATAAAAGCCTGGCTTCCTTTTGTTAAATATTGATTAACCGTCTCCGCTTGTCTGCCAAAAACAACAATATTATGAAATTGCGCTTCTTCTTTTTTTTGCCCGCTCTGATCTTTCCAAACTCTATTAGTGGCCATGCCAAATGAAGCAACTGAAGTTCCTGACGGCAAAGTTTTTAATTCCGGATCTCTGGTTAAATTTCCTATAATAAAAATTTTATTTAGATTCATATTTTTATGTGCCGATTATTTCTTCTAATTTTTTATCAACTTCTTCTGTTTTAATTTCTTCTTTAGGACCTGATTCTACTGGCGAAGATAAAACTTTTCTTTTTTTAATCATTTTATCTCCTGATAATTTTTTGCTGGCTTTTTCTTGAATTGATTCCATAATTATAATTCTGACAAGCTTCTGGTTTTTTTCAAATTCTTTTTTAATTTCTAAAAAATCTTCGGGCGCAGCCATAATTTTTAACCAACCTAAATAGGCGCTATCAAAACTTCCCATATTTGACTTTTTTATAGTATAAGCCAAACGATGAATCTTGGCTGGTTCCTCATTTATAATAAGACCATGATTTTTTTCAATCAATTCTCTTAAAATAGAAATTTCCTCGTTCAGTTTGTCTTCGGGAATAAGCGGACTTAAAAGATAGCTGATTTCATATATTTTTGAATTTTTTTCCATTGAATTTATCCTAACAAATAAATATTTTTTTTGCAAATATTTTTAATCTAAGATTTTCAAAAATTCATTAGGCGCAATTTCTATTTCTCTTAAAATCTGCCTTAATAATCCGCGGTCAACATCTTCTCCGCCATGACAAGGCACTAATGTAAATCTGCCGTCAGGATGCTTAAGACAAAGATGCGACCCCTTTTGCCGCGCCTCATAAAATCCAAGTTTTCTTAGGACGCGGATTAAATCCTTAGCTTTTAATGTTGGCAGACGGTCTGTCATACCTCCACCATTTCAAGCCCCACAAAACTTGGCTCATAAGCAAATCTTTTTAATCTACGCCGATATTGAATATCGGTTTTTGCCATTTCCAAGCAAAGAGAAATAGCTTCCCGTATTCTTTTTTTAAGCTCTTGA
>JAHIER010000008.1 GCA_018901555.1 Patescibacteria group bacterium | reverse complement strand
TTGGATATTTTCATTTGCCTTATAATTAAAAACAAAAAATAAATTCTTTTTAAAAGTAGGCGTTAGCCGTAAAGAAAAACATATATTTCAGCTAACGTATCGGGCTATCTGAAGTTGCACCCGTGTTAGTTTGTTAAAATATTGATTATCAGATTAACTTGATTATATCACAAAACTTGGCATTACCAAGGCGCAATTTGGGCGGAGACAGAAATGAATTTATATTTTTTTCCTTATTATTAGGGCCTTTTAAAAAATTTTTTAACTCCCATTGACTTTTTTCGTACATAACTCTAAGATAAGTAATCACTTAACCAATAACAGGAGGGTGAAAAATGAAAAACATTTTAGTCAAAGGCTCGGGTGATGTCACTGACAGTCTACAGTTCTTTAATTTTGTCGTTGAAAAAGCACGGGACAACTATGTCGTCGTAATTTGCGGAGGCGGAACAAAAATTAGCGCCGCCCTGGAAAAAGCTGGATATGTCGTAGAATACGATGAACTTGGTCGCAGGGTCACAAAGACATGGGAAGAACGGATGATTATGCGTGATGTTCTGGAACATGAAGAAAAAAGACTTCAAGACAAGTTCGTTGGCAAGGGCGTAATTGTTGTTCCGCCGATCCTCTATGCTGGCTCAGCTTTGTGTCCAATCAACGGCGACGATCTCGTTAAGGCCTACTACCTTGGGTTTGACGAGATATACGTCTTCACAAAGGAAGAGCGTGTCGAAAAAAAGCAGGCTGTTTTTCAAGAATGGCCAAAGGTCGAAATCGTCGGCATTTAAAAAATGTCATTCATCGAATTAACCCATACACCGCCAACGCGAAAAGCTGAGGCGGTTTTTCTTTGTTAAAAAAATTTTAAAAGGGCCCAAATAAAAGTAAAAAAAGTTTATTTTTTAAAATTTCGCAGAACTGGTTTAAAGACGATGTGTTTTCAGATAATGTGTAAAACTTGTATTTTATCTGAAATCATTTTAAAATTTAATTAATATTTAACGACCGACTTAATATTATCATGGAAAATTACTTAAAACAACTTAAAAATGAATTAGAATTACGCAATTACAGCAATAAAACAATAAAAAGTTACCTTTTTTGCATCAATAATTATCTAAAAGCAAAAAACAAGAGCATTCATCTCGTTGACCCTAATTTTATCAGGGAATTTTTGTTGAAAAAGAAACAAGCCGGTCTTTCTTCAAATACAATAAATATTTATTTGCATGCCATAAAATTTTTTTATTCTGATATTGTTAAGTCTAGACATAAAATTGATCTAAAGTTTGCCAAAACTGCGAGTAAATTGCCAATCGTTTTATCCAGAGAAGAAATAAAAAAGATAATAGACAATATTCCAAATTCAAATATTAAAAATATTAAAAGCCCTTTGGATAAATTATGAAGATTTTAATTTGTACAGGTTTATATCCGCCGGATATTGGCGGGCCAGCCACTTATAGCAAAATTTTAGCTGATGAATTGCCAAAACATGGAATTGAAACTAAGATTTTAAGTTTTGGATGTGTCAGATGTTTACCGAAAATTATTCGGCATATTGTTTATTTTTTAAAAGTTTTAAAATTTGGCAAGAGTGTTGATTTGATTTTTGCCTTGGATCCGGTTAGTGTTGGTTTGCCTTCTTTTTTTGCTGCAAAAATTCTTCGTAAAAAATTCGCATTAAAAATAGTCGGGGATTATGCTTGGGAAATGCATATGCAAAAATCAGAATTTAAAACTTTAGAAAAATTTCAAACAGAACGATATGATTTTATTACTGAATTAAGAAGAAAAATTGAAAGATGTGTGGCAAAAGGCGCTGATAAAATTATTGTGCCTAGCCAGTATCTTAAAAAAATTGTTTTAATGTGGAAAGTTAAAGAAGAAAAAATAAATGTTATTAATAATTCTTTTGAATTGCCAGCCTTTACGGAAAAATTAGATTTACCAGGTTTTAATATTGTTTCTGTCGGCAGATTAGTTCCTTGGAAAGGTTTTCAGGCGCTTGAAGAAATTATTCCGGAAATTAAAAAAGAAATTCCAGACACAAAATTGAAGATTATTAATAATGCTCTTCACGAGGAAGTTTTAAAATATTTGCGATCCAGTGATATTTTTGTTTTAAATACTGGCTATGAAGGATTTTCGCACTTAATTTTAGAGGCCATGGCTATGGAAATCCCTGTTATTACTACCAGTGTTGGCGGTAATCCGGAAATTATTGATCCTTCAACAGGTTCAGGGCAAGTCGGTATTTTGGTTGAATATAATAACAAAGAACAGCTAAAAAGCGCTATTTTAATGTTATATAAAGATAAAGAATTAAGAGAAAAATTAATCAAAAATGCCCAGGAAAAAGTTAAACAGTTCAACAAAGAAAAAATGATAAAAGAAACAATAAAAATTTTAAGTTTTTAATATGAAGATTTTAATGATATCAACAGATAGGACTATTTTTGAAGAAAACTCTGAAGCCAGGCAGAGGATGGTTGAATATGGGAATTTAGTTGAGGAGCTTCATATAATTATTTTTTCAAAAAAAGACTTTAGTCAACAAAATTTTGGTAATGTTTTTATTTATTCGACGGATTCTTTAAGCAAATGGTTTTATATGCGAGACGCTGTACGTATTGGCAGGAAAATTCTAGGCTCTAATGGCAAGTGGCTAATTACTAGTCAAGATCCTTTTGAAACCGGCTGGGTAGGCTATAAATTATCAAAAATATTTAATATTCCATTACAGTTACAAATTCACACAGATTTTTTAAGCCCATATTTTGTGCAACATTCAATGTTGCACAGGATGAGAGTAAGGATTGCAAAATTTTTAATTCCTCGCGCAAATTGCATTCGCGTAGTTAGCGAAAGAATAAAAAAATCTTTAAAAACTAAAAACTATAAGCTAAAAACCGAAATATCAGTTTTGCCGATTTTTGTTGATGTTAAAAAAATTCAAGAGACTGAAGTAAGAATTGATCTGCATAAAAAATATCCACAATTTGATTTTATTATTTTAATGGCTTCGCGCTTGACCAAAGAAAAAAATATAGAAATGATAATTGAAGTAATGAAAAATATTCTTAAACGTTATCCTAAAACCGGTTTGATAATTACAGGATTTGGTCAGGAGGAAAAAAATATAAAACATAAAATTAAAAAATTTAAATTAAATAATAATATAGTTTTGGAAAACTGGACTGACGACTTAATTTCTTATTATAAAACTTGTGATGCTTTTTTATTGAATTCATTTTATGAGGGTTATGGCCGGACTGCAGTTGAAGCCATAACCAGTGGTTGTGTGGTTATAATGACAGATGTAGGAATTGCCAATGATATTGCTAAGGACAAGTATAATAGTTTAATCGTTCCGGTTAATGACAGAATTGCCATGGAAAAAGCCATTGAAAAAGCCATAAATGATAAAGCCTTGCGCGCCAGCATCTCTCTTTCTTCAGAAAATTTATCTTATAAAATGCCGTCAAAGGACGAATACCTTAAAAAAATAAAAGAATCTTGGGAAACATGCGATTGCTAATTATTACTCAAAAAATAGATAAGAATGACAGCATTTTAGGTTTTTTTCATCAATGGTTAATAAGATTTTCAGAAAAATTTGAGAAAATAATTGTTATTTGTTTGGAAACAGGAGAATATCAGTTGCCGTCAAATATTAAGATTTTGTCTTTGGGAAAAGAAAGCATGCGAACAGCGCGCTACGAACGCGCCCATACGAAGATTATATATATATTTAATTTCTACAAATATATTTGGCAAAAAAGAAATGAATATGATGCAGTTTTTGTCCACATGAATCAAGAATATGTTTTGTTGGGTGGTTTGTTGTGGACATTGTTGAACAAAAGAGTTTTTTTGTGGCGTAATCATATAAAAGGAAATATTTTTACCAGAATAGCGGGAAAATTATCTGAAAGAGTTTTTTATACTTCGCCATTCGCTTATACAGCAAAATTTAAAAATTCAAAAATAATGCCGGTTGGGATAGATACAGAAATTTTTTATCCTGCTATAAGCGGGGCAAGAATTAAAAATTCAATTCTTTCTATAGGCAGAATTGATCCAGTGAAAAATGTTCATATTTTGATCGATGCTTTAAAATTAATTGATAAAAATTTAGTTGTTAATATTTATGGCAATAGGACAGGAGAATATTATGACAAAATTAAAAAGGAGGCTGTGGAACTAGCTATTTTTTGTGGAGATATTCCAAATTATAAAACACCAGAAATTTATAATCAGCATGAAATTTTTGTTAATCTGACAAATTCGGGGTCTTTAGATAAAACAATCTTTGAAGCTATGGCTTGCGGTTGTTTAGCAATTGTTTCTAATAAATCTTTTTTAAAAATTTTTCCAAGGGGATTAATCCAATTACTCATTTTTAAAGAAAATGATCCAAAAGATTTGGCAAATAAAATCATTAATCTTAATAATTTATCAGATGATAAAAAAGAGGAAATAAGAAAAATCTTAATAAGAATTGTTAAAAAAGAACATAGTTTAAACAAGCTCAGAGACGATTTAAATGGTATAATTTAATATATGAGAATAAAAGATAAATTCGTTTCTTTT
>JAHIER010000007.1 GCA_018901555.1 Patescibacteria group bacterium | reverse complement strand
GTTTTATTTGATGTGCCTGAAAAAGCCAGAAAAATCAGAGACGCGTTTAGAAATCATTTAAAAAATCTAGAATTTTATGAGTTTCAAAAATCCGTTTTTGTTCATCCTTATGATTGCCATGATGAAATAGAATATCTGATAGAATTTTATGATGCCAGAAGGTTTGTAAGATTCATCGTTGCTGAAAAAATTGATAACGAACTACATCTTAAAAATCATTTTAAATTAACCTAATTATTTCGTATTGTTTTTATTGTAATTAATTCCAATCATTTGGCTACGATCGTAGCTAAATGATTAAGTAAAAAGAAAAAAGAGAAGTGAAAAAAGAGTGCTGCGAAATTCAAATTAGGCTAATGGGGAATCTTTATTCCTCCAATTTTAAGCTGAAAAGAGTGTTGTCTTTTTTGTTAATAAAAACTAAATAATCTTCATCAGGTGTTAAAGACAAATTAATCATATCCATATTAAGATCAGGTGCCACAAGAATAGATTCTCCAATATCAATATTAATTTTCCAAAGAGAATCGTTAAAACTAACTAAGCCCTGATACCATTCATCCGGATAATCAGCATTAGGCAAAGAATTAGGCGTACCGCAATAAATCACCCCTTTTTCTTTTTTGCTCCAGACGCATTTATCAGGAATTGTATTGACCCAAAAACCGCTTTCGGTTTTTTTATCAATATCATAAATTTTAGAAATAATTCTTTTGCCGGAAGTCTGGCTGAAAAGAATTTTACTGGCATCAGGCGAAACTAAAGAAACCAGCCCTTTTATATCGCCAAAAATTTTATTAAAACCGCCTGTTTTAAGATTAAGAAAATAAACATGGCCTTCTATTTCAGCTGATGGCTTGGTGTTAAAAGAAATAATATTTTTAGACGGCCAGCTCACATTAAATTCTCCAAATGGTATTGAAATAATCTGCTTCTTTTTTTCATTTAAAAAACTGGCAGTCAAACCAATATTAGAATCACCTGATGGAATAAGGTAAAAAATACTTTTTTCTTCAGGAGAAACAACTAGAGATTTTATATCATTAGGCAGAAAAATTCCTTCTAGAGAAGTTGATGCTGAAAATGATCCGCTGAAATTACGAATATTGAAATAATCGCCTGAATCTTCAAGATATCTAACAATCAAACTATTGCCGTCTGTTGACCAAAAAGATTCAAAAGATTTAAGAATAGTAGTATTAGAAATTCTGTTTCTATTTTGGCCATCCGGATTTATTTCAAAAATATGTCCAGTTGATTTTTCAATATATTTAATAGAAGTGGTGGCAGTACTCAAGCCCGAAACTGCTGACTGACTTAATTTAAAAAGATTGGCGTTATTTAAATAACCTTGAGGATTATCATCGCCATTAGGAAATAAACTTCCGTCGCCATTAATATCTCGATCTCCTCCGCTTGGAAAAAATCCTGAAAGAAATCCTCCATTATTATTTGGAGTTTCTCCATCATTGCCTGAAAAAATCCAAATAATTCCTGCTATAATTATTAGGATTAATACCACGCCTCCTAAAATTAAAATCTTTCTATTCATAAATTTATTTAATTATTGAAAAACAACATGAAAATGATCGGGGGTCGAACCGCCCGTGCAACTCACCTGTATTCCCAATCTTTCACATTGAAAACTTTTTATCTTGCCTGATGATTTCCAGGAATTAATAGTTGAATTAAGAGACGGATCAAATCTAATATCAACTATTGGCTTGCCTGGTCCGTGCGTACTATGCAACCAATATTCTGTTCCGCCAGTAATTGTTAAGGATTTCCCCGCATCATTAGCTAAATCTTTCAAATCTTGAACAGTTGAGCTTGGCAAACCATAAAGACTTGTGCAATTAGATTGACCAACATGCACACAATCTGATTTGTTGATACTTATAGGATTACTATTGTTTGCTAGATCGGTTCTAGCCTGCGTGTCTGAAACAGTTCCAGCTGGAGGACTACCAGGTGGCCAAATTATAAATCCAGAAGGAACGCCGGTCGGAGATGATGTTGCAGGCGCTCTTTCAATAGTAATCGGCTGTAAGCTAAAATTACCTTTAACAAGATCAGGATTTATAACATTAAGAAGCAGGTAAGCGCAAACTGCCAAAAGCAATCCCCAAAGCGCCATTTCTATCATTTCTCTGCCTTTGCTTTGAGCGCCCTCGCTGGCTCCGCCAGCTATTACATAAATTCCGCCAATAACAATTTTTAAAACAGCGAGAAAAATAACCGCGCCTAAGGCAAATTTATAAAGCCAGGAAAGATAATCAGTCAAGCCAATTTCCACAATATCACCGGAACCTTCCGGCAATGGCTGTAAAAGAGTATAAGCAGAAGCGATAACAGGCAGAATTAATATTAGCGCTAATATTATAATTATTAATTTATTTTTCATTTTTATCATATTCCAAAATTAATTCTTAAATTATTTTCAGCGCTCTGAAGCAAAATTAAAGGATTCTGAATTCTTAAATTAATTAAAGCAAATCCCGAATCTTGATTTTCCAAACGAAGATCTAATACTGTGTTTTTTTCATCAGGAATTGTTACCTTATTATTAATTTTCCAGTTAAAATCTAAACTATTAAGAAGACTTAGAGAGAAAAAGTAAGGTTCCGCTCTTAAGCCAATCACATTTTCTGACAAAAAAACTGTATCGCTTAAAGCATTATTATATGCGACTCCTTCCAATGGTTGTTCCTGATAAAAAACAACTTTAGGAGAAACGCTTTTAATTTTAATTCTTTTTTCAGCAACTATTGTTTTATTATAACTGGAAACCGTAACCGCTATTTCATCTTCAGCAGATAATTTTGATAACTTGTAAGTAAAAGATTTTTTATTTAATCCTGAAAGATCCGGTTTATTTTTTGAATTTATCTGCCAATCATAATAAAGATTGTTAGGAGAAATTTTTTCACCGCCATAAATAAATTCCGGCCAAGCAGTAATTTTTACAACTGACTCAGGGGCGGGCATGGCTTTCCCTTTGTAAAAAGCGGGCGTATAACTTTCCGCTTCCCAAAGAATATCTAATCCGGCTGGTCTAAAAGTAATTGATTTTTCAATTCTCAATCCTTCTTTGGTAATCGCAACAACAGCTAGAGAAATTCTGGAACCAACACTCCCCACGCTGAAATTAAAATTTTTTAAGCCGGTTCCTTTAGCTTTTACTAAATTATTGACCAGCCAGGAAATTTCCGCGCGATCAATATCAAAACTGTAAGTGACAATTCTAGCGCTAACTGTACTGCTTGGGCCGGGATTTTGAGGCGAAACTTCCAAAGAAAAATCTTCGCTAATAGCGTTAGTTTTCACGGCAAAAGTTAAAATAACAACCATTCCAACACAGAATAAAATTTTCAAAAAATCCTTTTTCATATTTTCTTAATTCTTTTTAAAATTATAACATCACTCATCAGCTAAGGCTATTCTAATTAAAGCTGCGACAATATTAACCGGCAAAATACTGGCAAAAAAATCAATGACACTGCCTAATCCTATTGGCAAAGCGATTTTCATAAATTCTGAGCCGCCCTTTTTTTTGGAACCAAAATACAAAAATAAAATAAGACCGAAAATAAAATTAAAAGCAATGCTTATAAAAGGAATAAGCGCAAAAATATCAAAAATAACAGCAGTAAAAATAATTATCCAGTGTTGAGAAACTTTCTTGCCAAAACTCAAAGCCAAATTAACCTTGGCGGCCGGACTGCCAGCCGCGGCTTGAATAATATTTCTAGCCTGATTCAGCTGACCTGATCTCTCGTTTTCTATTGTTGCTGTACCATTTGCCATAAATTAGTTTTCCACAGCTTTATTTTAAATCTCTCGACTTTTTGTTTTGGTTTGCTAAACTATTAATAGCTTCACTGCCCCAGGGTTAAACCTGGGGTTTGTTTTTAAAAATATCAAGACCTACAATCTTTTTTAATTTATTCAAATAAATATGCTGGCAAAGCCTTAATTCCCAGGCCAAATTCTCTTTATATCCTAAAAATATTATTTGTTTGTGTTTTTCTTTAACAATATAGTTTTTAAGCTCCAGAAAATCGCTATCGCCACTAACAACTAGTATAACATCAAGATTATCAATGGTTCTGGCAACATCCAAGGTGATTTCCACATCAACATCTCCCTTACGGGTTCGGTGGCCGTTGAAATAAATATATTTCAACGCTTTCCTTTTTAGATTTACATATGGAGAAATGTGCTGAATAAAATCCTGCACCCCTTTATAATCAACATCTGATTTATCGGGAATGGCAATATAGTAATTTATAAATTGTAAATCGCAATAATCTTCTAAAAAAATTTTGAATTTGCCGAAATCAACTCTCCAGCCGCACTTTTTATAGGAATAATATAAATTGGAGTCATCACAAAAAATTCCGACTTTTTTAGAATTCAAACTTTTTAATATTTTTTCCGTTTTTTCATCCATAAATTTCTCTTAAATTTTATTCCTGCGCTTCTGCAAACTCTTCTTTGGCTTTTTTAATTGCCAAAACCTGCGCCGGGTCAGAAGTAATAATCTGATCTTCTGTATAAGAAGCCAAAATTTTTATGGCCACATGCTTGAGGCCCGCAAAAAATATTCCCTCTCCCACATCCGATTCTAAAAGCAGAAATTTTTCTTCGTCAGTAAGATTAAAAGTTTTCTGAACCTGGTCAATGGAAGCTGGCGATTGTTTTAAAAGAACCTGAAGTGAAGAGTTGGTAATAATCGGCGTTCCGTAAGGCGAAGAAAGAAAATCACTAACATCCTGAGTGATAGTAGCCAATCCTAAATAATATTTTCTGCAACGCTTAGCAATGCTAAACAAAAAAGAAGCTGTGTCATCTGATTTCATCATCCACCAAGCTTCATCAATCACCAAAAGTCTTCTTTTAATATTTTTTCTGACTGCATTCCATATAAAATGAATGACAATATACATAGCAACTGATCTCAGTTCATCTTCCATATCTCTGACAGAAAAAACTACAAACTTTTTATTAATATCAACATTGGTTGGCTGATTCAAAAATCCGGCCCAAGTTCCCTTAGTAAACTTACTTAATCGCTGAGCCAAAGATTCTCCTCCAGACATGCCAGCCAAAACTAATTCCAAATCAGAAAGAGTTGGCGGGGAAGCATTAGAAAAATCACCTTCCGGAGTGATATCGCGAGAAGCGTATGTTTCAGTAATAGCTTTATCCATTATAGAATCTTCTTCCGGGGTTAAACCTCCCAGCATCAAACGAAACAAACCAACCAAATTTATAATATTAGAACGGAGAACATCATCTGGACTTTCGCCTTCTGACACTGACGGAAGATCAAATGGATTAATGTGATGCTTAGAAGTCAAAGAAATATTAAAATATCTGCCATCAACAGCTTCTGCCAAATGTTCGTATTCTCGTTCCGGGTCAATCACAATAACATCTGTATCAAACATTAAGGTTCGCAAAATTTCCAGCTTTGTGGCATAAGATTTGCCAGCGCCAGCTTTGGCAAAAATAACAGAATTATAGTTTTCCATAGAAAAACGATCAAACAAAACTAGACTATTGTTGTGCCGATTAATGCCGTAAAGAATTCCCCTGTCCGAAGAAAGGTCAAAAGAAACAAAAGGAAAAATACTGGAAGCTGGCGAGGAATTCATTCTGCTATTAACCTCAATTTTATCTGTGCCTAATGGAAAAATAGTTTTCAGCCCGTCCAATTGCTGGAACAAGGCCGGCCTCACATAAACCAGTTTTGATTCAAGAATTGACCTGACTTCGGTTTCAACACGATTCAATTCTTCCAGACTGCTTGCATAAACCATAATATAAATTCCAACAGAAAAAAGTTTTTCCTGCGCTTGCTGAAGCTTGTCTCTTAAATCTTCCAGATCCTGATAAGCAGTGTCAAGAATAGGATCTCTAACTAATCCTTTTTCTTCCCGCATATGAATCTGCGACTGAACTTCTGCCACTTTTTTCTGTAATTGCCTAAGCACATCCGCGGTTTCAACTGGATGGAAAAAAATAGAAATATCGTAAATCTTATCAAGATTAATAACTGGCGAAAACCAGTCTGTGGCTAAAAAACGCGGGTAAGAAATTACAAAAATAGCACGCGCCACTTTATCGCCGAACTTCATATAATTAGAATTAACCTCCAAAGCGGAAGGCGCAATTATATCCTGCAACTGCAAAACACCGGTGCTATAAATCTCTTCCGGTATAACAGGAATCATTTCCTCCTCTTCTTTATTTTTGTTTTTTAGAAAATCTAATAATGCCATTTTATTATTGTCCGATGCCCGACATCTGATTAATTAATTTCTTGCTTTCGGCCTCATCAGGATTAAATAATTTATAAAAAAGTTCTATTAATTCTTCCGTATTAAGAGGGACTGTTCTAATACCTACTCGTGCCAACCCGTCCTGAATCACGCCAGCTCTCTGTTGAAGCTGTATTTTTATTTCGTCAAACTCAATATTCCGCTGTTGAGATCTATCTTTTTCTTTTGTAAAAATCTTTAAAGCGTCTGATAATGGATTTTTGCTGCTGGCCGAAGTAACTCTTGGATTATATGGCACAACTACATAAAAATTCTTTGTGACAATATTTGTTGTTTTAACAAAATTTCTAATAAACTCAATGTATTCTCTTGTTTGAATTTTTAAAAGTTCGTTGGCCTGCCCTTTTTCAGCGTCTTCCAATAATCCTATGTATGGACTAATGTCTAATTTTCTTGATTCAATAAAAACCTGAATAGAAAAATCTAAAGAATTTAAAAAGTTCTGATATTGCAGAATCAACGCGCTTTGTTCATCTTCTGATTTTAGTGCAAAATTCAACGATGACGCCATTAAAATCATTCTCAAAGAACCATCTTTAAGAACCAAGATATTATCTCTAATTTCTCTTATTGGAACGAATTCCTGTGTTGATTTTCCTGAAATTGCCATATTATTTTATTTTTTCCTTAATGTTTAAGCTCCAAGAAAGATCTTTTAATTTGCTTTCGGTAAGTTTTGGAACATAAATTTCCTGGCTGGTTTCCTGTTTTTTTTCTGCACTTTTTAAAACTGTTTTTTGTTCCGGCATTTTTTTCCAAACATAAATCTTGCTAGAAACAAAATAATTGAAAGCATTTTCCATTGTTTTTATAAATGGCTGATTATTCATTTTATAAAATGCCAAGGCCAAAGAAATAGCGGCAAACGGAGAACTAAGAAGCGCGGCCAAGAAAAGAGAGTTGGTAAGCGCGTAAATTATAAAAACTATTCCAGCCCCGCCCGCTAAAAAAATGAATTGTTTAAGCGTCAAGGGCCCGAAAATTTTGCTTTCTACTTCTATAAATTGTGGAACTTGAAATCTCATTATTGTAATGGCTCCCGGTATGGATCTGCGCCGGGATATTTATTTTCTTCTTTTTCTTCTTCGTGAACTGATTCTTCTAAAGGCATTCTGAAAATACCTTCGCCTGTTTTTGCTCCAAAAGCTGAATCAGACGGTTTATGCACGCCCTTTAAAATTTCCGGAACCTCCGACTTCTCAATCTCTTTTAAGATTTCTTCTTTGGCGTTAACATCGGATGTTGACGGAAAAACATCCGATGTTTGCGATGTTTCTCCATGTATCTTTTTCAATGACTCTCTCACATTGGAAAAAATCGTACTGCTAACTTCGTTGGCTACCTTAAGAGCGCTTTCAGGGGAAATCCCTAATCTTTTTGACAAATTATCAATATAATTACGCGAGCTGGTAATACCCAGCATAACTAAACCAGTTTCATTCCCCAATTTTCCTATTTGCTCAACATTCAATCCATACTTCTTGCCAATAACAGTTATAACATTAGCAGATTCCACGCTGAAAATCGCTTCTTTCAGGTCTTCTGGAAGTTTTTCATACATTTCTATTATTTGCGTTTGTGTATATTCTTTCATAAAATTTTATACGGCTGGTTTTTCTTCTTTTTTTTCTTCGCTCTTGGCGCCGGCCTTTTTCTCAACTTCAGCAATTTTTGAATACATTTCTTCTGTTTCTATTCTTTTTTCCTGCCTTTCTTTTATTGCTTCTTTTTCTTTGTTAAAATTCTCAACCTTTTTTAAGGCTTCTTCAAGCTTTCTTTTTTCTATAACAATTTGGACTATTTTATTTTTATCTTCTGGTGATTGACTCCCTTGCAAACTGGAAATCTCAGCATCTAAATTAATAACTCTTTCTTCATAAATAGTTTTTCGTTCTGGATTAGTAATTCCTTCTCTGGCTTTTTCTATTTTTTTCAGCTCTTCTTCAATCTGCTTCATTCTATTTTCATCAAAAGTAATTTTCTCTTTCTTTGCGATTTTCTTTTCTTCATCCATTGTTTTTTTAGTAATAATTTTTTGAATTTCTTCCTTTTTAGTTTTTGACAAAATCGGTCCGCCGCTTTCCATTGCTTTTAAGCCTGCCTGACTATACGAGCCATAGATTTTCCCATATTTCTTTTCTTTTTCTTTTGTTTGTTGTTCTTTCCAAGAAGACATTCTCGCAAGACCTCTTGTTACGCCAGGCACAACTCGCAAACTTTTAGCAAAACCGCCTTGTGGTTTTTCCTGCGCTTTTTGCAATGCTTTTTCAGCAACATATCCGGCGCCCCCTCTGCTAATCCTGCCAGCATAACCCTGCGCTTTATTTCTTGCTGTTTTAGCCAATTTCATTACAGTCTGTCCTAACCCGCAACCCATTTGCCTGGAAATAACGAGGCAAGCTAAAGTTAAAACAATTAAAATTCCAAAATTTAAAATTAATCTAACATTAGCATCGTTTGGAGAACCAATGGCAGTGCCAAAAGTTGCATTATTAACAGCTAAATCTTTTAAAATACTCCCTGATGATGTAATTTTTACTACTAAGTAAAATAAAAATAGATAAACGGGCGCATAAAATGATTCGCAAAACAATCTTGACCACCACTTATTAGCATGGGATTTGGTGCCAGGCAATACCATGGCCAAAAACGCCAAGGGCGCCAAAATCATTAAAAGCCACAGAACCGCAATCCTGATAACAAAAAAAACTCCTACTGCAAATAAAACAAAGGCAATCACAAGCAGTAATACTGAACCAAGAAAAGTTATAATAATAATTTGAGTAATAGTAGCATTATCACCGCCATTATCTGCCGCATTTTCAATAACTGTTGAATCAAATAGATTTTGCGGGTTAATACCGTTAACCAATGCCACTGAAGGACTTTTTATTGTTTCTCCGGTCGAATTTCCATTTGAATCAAGAACCTCAATATTAGTAACCATGCTATAAAACTCACTAGCTAAAACATTAGATGAATCAATAATTACTTTTGTAATCAGCAAACTAAAATTCACCAGTAAAGCGATTATAATAACTTTTACTAATAAATCTTTAATGCCATAACCCGAAATTTGAAGAATGGTTGCAATGGCAATATAAAGCAGAATGAATATAAAAAATAAATTAACAATGTCTCGACAAAGAGCCCAGCCTTCTTCAACCACAACCATAGATCCCTCCTGGCCTTGATTATCTATAGAATAACTAATGGCTGCGTCAGAAAAAAACCCGGCGATAGAAACTGTTTTGGAAACAATAGTTAAAATCCAATAACCAACCCAGGCCATTCCTCTTTTAACAAAATCTCCAACACTAGGCAAATCAAGAAAACCAGCATGGCTTATTTTTGCGCCAATCGGCCCTAAAATTCCGATTCCTATAATCGCCAATATTAAAATGTAAGGAATAAAACGCTTCATTAAATAATTTTTATTAACATGAATCTAATAAATCCTGAATACCGTTATGGCCATTAATAATGTCATCAAGTGCTGGTTTAATTATTTTTTCGTATTCTTCCTGAGCGTCAGAAGCATCGCCAGAATTATGCATATACGGCTGTAAATCATCTTCAAACACCTTGAAAAAACTGCTCAAATCTTCATAGGTACTGGAATTGCTAATCTGTATTTTTAAATCTTGCGCCTGAGTTATAAGCTGACTTGAATCCCAAATAGCAATTTCAAACACCTGCTTTTGTAATTCAAGACTATTTTTTAACGGAATAAGTTTTGCGCTTATAACACTCTGCATGGTTGGATCTGCCTGATAACAGGCAATGAGATCATTTGTCTTGCTGATAGCCCAATTATATTTATTTAAAGATTTTTGTTTATAAGATTTATACTCATTTTCAGTTTTAATCATTGTATCAATTAATTTTACTGAATTAGTTCTCTCTTTACTGGTTGGCTGGGATTGATACCAGCTTCCGCTTCCGCCACCTCCGTTAGAATTTGATAAACTGCTTACTCCTTTTGTTATCAGTTGATTGATCAAAGCGTTAAAAACAGCGGTTAATGATTCTGAAATTTCATCAGCTAATTCCATTTGCCTGACTGAACTTCCTAAATTAAGTTTAAGCTGATCAGCAATAATAGCTCCCGGGGTGGTATTTTGCATTTTTCCGCCAGACATCTCGCATAATTCTGTAGTGTTCATCTGGTCTGTCATACATTCCTCATGGCATTGATTCCAACCTTCATCCTCTTCTCCATAATTCTCAGTAGAATTATCGCAAATATCAATACAAGTATCTGCTTGAGATTTTCCGCCTGCGCACTCTTTAAGAGAAGTGAATCCGCTACCCCATGCAACTTCCTGCTGGCCAGCGCTAACTTTGGCTGAAATACGCGCATCCATTTCATCAAGGGCCATCAAATATGAACCATAAGGATTGTTTTGAGGCTGAGTGCTAACAGAAAGCCATCCTTTCCATCCGCCGGCTGTAAAATCATTCATAAAATCTTCCCAATTATCAATGGCGCTATCTAATGTGCATTGAAATTTTTGCATAGAAGGAGATTTGTAATTATATTTGAGCGAAGCAACAATTTGCGGTCGGAATTGACTGCAAAGAATACCTTCCATTCCCAATTGCTGTATAAAAACGCTAGTTGCCTGATCTGCTAAATCTTTAAAATAAGAGCTTGGATTAGAAATAAAGGTCGGATTGCCTTCAAAGCCTGAATTTATCCAATTAACAATACTATTAGTCATAGCGCTTAAAGCTAATTTAGCCATGGTATAGCCTAGCCAGTCTAAACCAAAACCGCTTCCAAAAAGACCTTCCTTAGGTTCAACCACAGCGCTGGAAGTTTCAAAAATAGGAACTGAAATAGCAGCCATTGGATTAGGAGACTGCGCTTTTGCTTCTTTAGAATTAAATAAAACAAAAAATGAAAAGCAAAATAAAATTAACAGAGTTATTGATATTATTTTTTTATAATCTTTCAAAATCATATATATAAATTATTTTGTTAAATAACGGCCGATATTAGCCATAGCCCTGCGTGTTTGCAAATAAGCCTCCTGATATTGATTGACGCCGACCAACCCTCCGATTGGATCATTAAAAGTTTCTTCTATTTTAACAAGGGACTCGGCTAAATTATAAATTCCATTTATTAAATCTAGATGATATCCAGCCAAACTGCTGGGCGCTTCAACTTTTAATAATTCTTTGTAAACATTTCTATATAAAATAATTGTTGCATCAAGTTTCTGGAGTTCTTTATTGTCTTCATTTTGAAAGGCATTGTTAATAATCGTAATTTCATCTTCTCCTCCATTGGCCTGATATTTATCTATAATAGACTGCGTCTTATCGCCATAAATTTTTATTGCTTCCTTGGAATTATCATTTATAATATTTAAATCAAAAACTGTATATTTATCAGAAAGTCTTTCTTGGCTCAAATTTTCTGCCAATGAATCTGCCATCTGGCTTTTTGTTTCTTCATCAAGACTGCCTGATTGGTATAAAGCCATAAACGAAGCGAAAAATTGTCTGGCTAATTGATCTGTTATTGTTAATCCATTAATATCAGAATTATTTTCTTTTTCTGCGATTAAATTTTTAAATTCATTCAGTTTGTCATCTGGACCAGGTTTAGCAGGGTCTCGGCTTTGTTTTATTTCTTCTCCATCTGCTGTGCCATCTCCATCAGTGTCAGAATTATTAGGATCTGTTTTCCAAAGAGTTTCTTCCCAATCTTTTAAACCATCATTATCAGAATCTTTTTCTTTGTCTTTAAACAAATTGGAAATATAATTTAATCCTTCAGAAGAATTTCCATTATTATTGCCAGAATTATTGACTTGAAAAACTAAAAACCATCCGCCTGCCACTATCAGGACAGCGACAATAATTGCTAAAAGTTTTTTGCTTGGTAAATATTGCAAAATTTCGGGTTTACCCCTTTTTATTATATCATTTTTTTAGTCAAACCACAGTTTTTTTCTTTATTTTGTGGATAAAACCATAAATTTATTCTTTTCTATGGCTCCAAAGAGGTTCCGAAGTACAAAACTATTGCTTCATAAGGAAAAAGTACGCATCCAGGGCATACGCCTAAAGGACAAACGCCCGGAGCCACTGTTGATCTGCCTAAAACAACTGATCCTGGAGTGGGCTTTTTCCAAAGATAAGGATTGGCAGCAAGGATAGGATAAGTAAAAAATAATAATCCTCCGCAAGGCGGAGTGATTGTTTCAACAAGCCCAAAGTCACATGGCTCAATAATAGTTACTCTGCCTCCAAAATGATAAAATGGGCCTGTAAAAGCTCCGCAAGTAAAAGCCTGCGCAGTTGGAATTAAAACATAATTGCGCCAGTCCTTTATTTCCGCCAGACTATTTTTGAATTTTTCATTATGAATCTCGGCATTTTTTTTAAATTGATTTTTGAGTGCGGTTATCTGATCTTTTTTTAAATCAGCTGACGCAAACTTTTTGGCAACTTCAGAATGATATTGATACCAGCTAACCATCCATTGATGCGAAGAATGCATCTTCGGAGCCACTGATATCTTTTTCAATTCAGCCACAACACTTTCATCAAGATTCTGCCATGCAGAAAAAGAATCCTTAAACTCATTTAAGTTTTCATTAGAAACTGCCGAATCTATAAGATCTTCCAGAAGCATAACTCTTCCGTCTGAATCTTTTTTTATTTTCTTCAAATCATCTTCACTAAAACCTATCTTAATAGTTGAATCAATAAATTTTTTATAATAATCCTCTGATGTTTTTACGCCGTCTGTTTCAATTTTTAATTCGCTGGCAGACACTAATTCAATATCAAAAGAATCCGGAATGGCTTGATTGTTTTTTTGCAAAACAATAATATTAGACAATAATAATTGCAACTGGGCTTGAATTTCTAAAATTTTTGTTTTAATTATTAAAATCTGCTGCCACAAAGAATTAATCAATGCTTGCTGATTAATATCTGAAGCGCTTGAAAAATTAAACAGCGCGATAAAAATAAAAAAAATCGCGATAAAAATAGCTGCTAATTTTTTATTCGGAG
>JAHIER010000006.1 GCA_018901555.1 Patescibacteria group bacterium | reverse complement strand
GGCATAAAAGATTCTTTGGCCACGATTCAAGACATGGGCATAACCACTTTAACTGATCCGAATAGATATGGATTAACTTTGGTTTTAGGTGGCGGAGAAGTTTCTTTATTTGAAATGACAAGCGCTTACGGCGTTTTTGCCAACAATGGCGTTAAGAATCCAAGCACTGGAATATTAAAAATTGAAGACAGCCAGGGGCATATCTTGGAAGAATTCCATGAATCTCCATCCAACGCTCTTGATAAAAATATTGCTTTATTAATTTCTGATGTTCTTTCTGATAACACAGCCCGCGCCCCGGCTTTTGGAGAACAATCATATTTATATTTTCCAGGAAGAGAAGTGGCTGTAAAAACCGGAACCACTAATGATTATCGAGACGCTTGGGTTATAGGTTATACGCCCAATCTGGCCTGGGGAGTTTGGTGCGGAAACAATGATAACACGCCAATGGAAAAAAAGGTGGCGGGATTTATTGCCGCTCCTTTGTGGAATGCTTTTTTCAAAGAAGCCTATTTGAGCTTCCCTAAAGAAGATTTTGAAAAACCGCAAAAACAACCTGAACCAAAACCATTTTTGCGCGGAGATTGGCATGGCGGGCAAACTTACAAGATTGATAAAATTTCAAAAAAATTAGCAACAGAATTTACTCCCCAAGAACTTATTGAAGAAAAACCAATCACTCAAATACATTCAATTCTTTATTGGATAAATAAAGACGACCCGCTCGGTCCGGCTCTGGAAAATCCAAATGATGATCCGCAGTTCCGCCTTTGGGAACCTCAAGTGCGCGCATGGGCTGTGAGACAAAACATCAGAGAACAAACTATGGATGATATTCCGAAAGAATATGACGATATTCATAAACCGGAATATGCTCCGCAAATTTCTATAATTTCTCCAATTACCAATACTTCTTATAATCCAACTAATGCCCTAACTGTTAATTTTACTCATCAAGGTAAATTTGAACTTGACCAAGTTGATTTCTTTTTGAACGGAACTTATTTAGGGTCAACAAATAATGAGCCCTTTAGTTTTACCTTCACTCCATCTAACTTGGATGGCTGGGATAATAATTCCGCTATCAAAATTACCGCCTACGACAAAGTCAGAAATAAAACTGAGGTTTTAGTTCCTGTTGAATTTAAAACCTTAAATCCGTAGGAGAATTTTTCCCAAGTTTTTGAGATAATTTTTCCAATATTTTTTCTTTATTTAAAAAAATCGTATTTTTAAGAGCGGGGTTTTTTGTTTTTATAAAAATCACGGCGTTTCTAACCTCTATTTCTTCCAATTTAATTATAATTTTTAAAACATCATTAATTACGGAAGAAATTTTTTCTTTAAGAAAATCTTCCGGCGCTTTTAGGTTTCTAAACCTGCTTAAATAATCGCTGATTCCTGTCCAAGTCATAAAGTTATTATAACAAATGAAAAACCTCGGCCATAATGCCGGGGTCTTTCTAAAAAATTATTTCTTTCCTTTTTTTGCTTTCTTCTTTTTTACCATTTTAGTAAGAGTTTTTTTTCGAGATGGCCGACCAGTGCCACCCCTAACTAAAATAATTATCTCTTATCTGTAAAAATTAACAATGGATTTTTTGTTTTTTTAATCTATTTCTGTGGATAAATTCCCCCACTTAATATTTAAGTGAGGGTAAATTATTTCTTAGCTTCTAATAAAACTTATGCTGTCTATATTTTTTAAGTTTTTCTTTTGTAGATTTAAAATGGAACATTTTTATACTTTTCTTCTTCCTCTTTTAAGATTCTATAATATTCATTGTAATTTTTATTTTGGTCAAGATTTAATTCGGCCAATCTTTTTTTAACCGATAATTTAATGTATCTGTTTCTTTTATATCTTTTAATAATAGCGTGAATTAAATCTATAAAACCAATTATTATAAAAAGTACGGCCAATATTTCAAGAAATATTGAAACAACACCTTTAACAACAACGGATGTGATAAATAAAATAAAAACAGCTGATGGTATTAAAAACTTCCAAGATACAACTTTTTTCATTATATTATTTTTTATTAAACTTAATTTTAATATTAATTTTTATAATTGACCTTTAATTATTTTTTTCACTAAAAATTAAAAATTGGCTTTTTGGGCGGTTGGTGGCGATTTTTAAGAATGTGGATAATTGTGCTTGACTTTTTGTTTGCACTTGCTATCATTTAATCAAGATCTACAGGAAAGGGCACTTCTTAAGGTTTCGTCTTTAAGCGGTGCTTTTTCATTTATATTCAAGTTTTTTTCTCAAATTATCCATAAAAACAATCTTTTCTTTCGCTGATTTTTTAAGCAAAACGGAACAGGTTTTAACATATGGGCTCATTACGACGGAAATTTTGTTATTTTCATAAAGATATTTAACTAAAGAATAAAAATCGCCATCGCTTGTTACTATTACCGCTTTATCAAAATTATTATCTTTGTAGTCAATCATTACCTGCAAAACTAAATCAGCATCAATATTACCTTTTAAGTTGCCATCTTTGTCGGGAATTGTTGGTTTAAAAATTAATACAAAACCGGCTTTTTGAAGAGAAGAATATAAATCTTGATTAGTTGGTGAATACCCAATAAACATATAAGCCACCGAAACATTATATTTATCTTTTAGATATACTCTAAATTTTTTATAATCAAGCTTCCACCCAAGATCTCTAATTCCTAGATTTAAATTATTACTGTCTATATAGACGTAAACTTTTTCTTTCATATTTTCCTACCTCCATCCCTGGCCGACTACTCGAAAAGCGACTTGCTCCTGCGGAACTTGGATTGGGCCTTGGGGAGTTTGCTGAATTGCGTTAACCTGGCTTTTTTTGAAATCTATTGAAAGCTCAAAATAATTTGATAAATCAGATGTCTCAATAAGAGCAATCTTATAATCTTTTTTAATTTGGAAATTATTGCCAAGTTCCATTTCCGGATTCCAAATTTTCCCCAGCTCCATTTCTTTTCTATATTCTTCAAAAAGCTCTGTCATTGCTTTTGACAACGGCTCATCGGCAAAAACAACATTCTTTAATCCCAAATCCTCTTTTGCTTCTTTTCTTCCGATAAAATACTGGTGCGAATAAAGTTTTTCCGTAAAATAATCCACTATTTTTTGAATTTCGTCATCTTTCATCGGCGAATTGTGGCTTTTAAGCAATCTTTCCGCCAGTCGCCTTATAAGATTATGTGTCCTGTTCACATTTCCTAACGCCAATGGATGAATCTGCGGATTTGATTCCACAAATTTATTGAAAATTTTTGTTAAGTCCTCGTCATTTTTAATTCCAAATTTATTTTTCGCCAAATCAAAATACGCCATCACATCTTCCACAGAAATAGGAATTTTAGCTTGGGGGTTGTTCGGTTCCTGCGGATTAAAAACATTGGCGGTTGAGGGGTCAATCGGCGAAAGTTCTGAAAGATCGCTCATGGCAATTTCATCGGCTCCAAGCGCGATCATGGTCGCGGCGCTGTGCGCTTTATACGGAACCAGAACCGAAAATTTGCCACAATATTCTCTAATCATTGAAACCAACCGCCACGGCGCCATGGTGTCTCCGCCGGCTGAATATAAAAACAAATCAATCTTTTCCGTTTTGCCGATCTTGCGAAGCTGATTACTTATCACAGGAATAACATCCATCGCAATCCGCGCGTTTGGCGGACCCTGCCTGTCGCTTGTTATATAGGTAATAACCCGCGAATTCCGCAAATTTTCAATTGTTTGAATAAGTTGTTTTTTGTTTCCCATATTATCAGCATGATAGCAAAATTTTTGTAATTTTTCAACCCAAAAACCCGGCGAGCAGTCCTAAAATTATGTGCAACATTCAATGTTGCACAATTTACACTCCACTTAGAGGCATTGCCAGATATTGGAACGAATTGTCATCAACTCCGGTAATAACTAGAGGTTTGGCCGGACCGGAAAAACGCAGAAGAATTTTTGAAGAAGGTATGTGCGGCAAACAATCAAAAATATATTTATAATTAAAACTCATTTTTAATTCGTCGCCGGTAACTTTGGCTGGAATATTTCCCGTATGCTCTCCCGCGTCAGCGCTGGATGTTTGGAGAGTTACCAGCCCATCATCTCCGCCAACAAGAATATTTATTTCGTTTAATTTGCCGGAAAAAATACTGGCTGTTTTTAATGCATTGGTAAATAAGTTTTTTTCTAAAATAACATCGGTCACAAATTTTTTGGGAATAATCTGCTGATAATCCGGAAAATTTCCCTCTGTTAATCTAGAAATAAATTTTATTCTGTCCAGAACTAAAAAAATTTGGTTTTTATCAAAAATTATTTTTAACTTTCCTTCCCGTCCTTCAAAAATTCTTAAAATTTCAACAACGGCCTTGAGAGGAATCAGAACGCCTGACAGATCTTCAAAAGAATGTTTAAATTTTTTCTCAGCCAATCTAAACGAGTCCGTAGCGGCAAAAATAATCGGCGCATTCTTTCCTGAATAAATATAAATTGACGATATTTCCGGCTTGATGGTTGAAAAAGAAGAAGCGTACCAAACAGACTTGAGTCCTAAAATAAAATCCTGAACAGGAATTTCTATTTCTTTTTTTCCGTCAATTTTTGGAAGCACTGGAAAATCTTCTGATGACTGACCCTTAATTAATGTTGAACTATTTTGTGTGGAAACTAAAAGATTCTCATTTTGCGATTCTAAAGTAATATTTTCATCCGAAGGCAAGCTTGAAATGAATCCGCTTAAAATATTTGCCGGCACAGCAAGCTTCCCCTTTTTTTCTATTTTGGCTGGAATAATAATTTCTATTCCTATTTCAAGATTGGTGGCAATAAATTTTAATTCCCTATTGTCGCTTATAATTAAAATATTATTTAAAATTGGCAAACTTAAATTTTTGCCAGAAATTTTTTCGCATAAGCCGACTACTTCTTTAAGATGATTTTTTATACAAATTGCTTTCATGTTCTTTATTATAATATTAATATAATAATTATTTAAATACTTTATTATTACTATTAGGGTGTGGATATGTGCATATCTTTATTTAATTCTTAATTTTTAATTCTTAATTTTTAAAACGATTGTTGATAAAATGTTGATAAATTTTTTAAAACAATTTGGCTGTCAACTATTTTCTGCCGGCTACTTAATTTTTACACACTTTTTCCATACAATATGCACCTGATATTCTCTATTTCTTCGCAAAACTTTACATCTTTTTTTATGGCCTCATCAACTTTTTTATAAGCATGAATAACAGTAGTGTGATCGCGCTGGCCGAATTTTTGGCCGATATAAGGATAGGAAATATTCAAATCCTCCCTTAATAAATACATTGCGATTTGCCGTGGTTTAACAATTTCTTTTTTTCTTGTTTTTTCAAAAAGAGATTTTTCATTAATGTCATAAAAAGATGAAATTGCCTTAACAATATCAGTAAAAGTCACAGTTTTTACGGGCTTGGCGTTTTTCTTAAGAATTTCTTTTATTTCATTAATGCTTAATATTTTGCCCTTAATTTTTGACTGGCCGATTATGGAATTTATAGCTCCTTCAAGCTCTCTAATATTATCTTGAATAGCCAAAGCAATAAATTCAACAGTTTCTTGGTCAATGGGAAATCCTTTTGCTTCAGCCTTAGTTTTAACAATAGCGATGCGCGCTTCAAATTCCGGCTTGGAAACATCAACCATCATTCCGCCCTCAAACCTTGAACGCAGGCGTTCTTCCAGCCCGACAATATGTTTAGGAGATCGGTCAGAAGAAAAAATAAGTTGATTGTTTCTTTCATACAAAGTATTAAAAATATGAAAAAATTCTTCCTGGATTTTTAATTTATCCGAGAAAAATTGAATATCATCAATAATTAAAAGATTAAATTTGCGATATTTTTCTTTAAAATCATAAACAGTTTTATTTTGAACAGCATTGATAAAATCTGAGGCGAATTTTTCAGAAGTTAAATAATGTATTTTTGCCTCAGGGTTGGTTTCTTTAAGTTTATTGCCAATAGCTTGAAGCAAATGTGTTTTACCCAAACCCACCCCGCCATAGATAAAAAGCGGATTGTAAATAGTGCCCGGAGTTTTTGTAACAGCCAATGCTGCGGCATGAGCCACTTCATTAAAAGAACCAACAATAAAAGATTCAAAAGTATATTTCGGATTAAGGTTAGCCTCCTTGTCTATATAAAAATCATTAAAACCAAGTTGTTCTTCGGCAATAAACGGCATGTTTTTTACAGAAGACTGGGCTTTTATTATTTGCGGGCCAACAGGAGTAATTAAATATTCAATATTTCTAACTGAAGGATAAATATTATTCAAGGCTCTTAAAATAAATTTGCTGTATTTAGTGGAAAGCCATTCTTTAACAAAAGTATTAGGCACATTAAGAAAAATAATCCCATTTTCTTCTTTGGCAATTCCGGTGTTTTTAAACCAAGTAATAAAATTGGCCCTGGAAACATTTAGTTCGATTTCCATCAAAGCCTCTCCCCATAGTTTTTCATAGTTAACGGTCATTAGTTTTATTATAATTTAATTAGCAATTTAAAGATATGACCTCAAAACCAGCGGTTTTAGTAACATTATGTTAATATTGTGTGGATAAAATGTGAATATTGACCCAGAGACTTTTTTGTTTTATTCTTTTAATCACTCATGCTTTCTAGAAAACATCGGATTAATAAGAGTTTATTCAAGGAAATTTTAAAAAATGGAAAAAACTATAATTCCGATTTTTTTTCTCTGAAAATTATCCACAATTTTAAAAATGGGCCGTGTTTTGCCTTTGTGGTTTCTAAAAAAACAGCAAAGAAAGCTGTGGCTAGAAATAAATT
Source organism: Patescibacteria group bacterium (assembly GCA_018901555.1). Taxonomy (GTDB): domain Bacteria; phylum Patescibacteriota; class Minisyncoccia; order UBA9983; family UBA9983; genus JAHIER01. The sequence goes on along the minus strand of JAHIER010000006.1, from coordinate 4,442 downwards.
AAAACGCAGGGCTAGATACATTGTTAAAAAATATCTCAATTCTTTTAAAAAAAATACAGCCAATATAATTTTTTTTAAAAAAGGCAGTGAAACGATGGAATTTTCTGAATTAGAGAAAAATATGTTAGAATTATTCAAGAAAACAAGAATTCTTTAGTTTTTGTTTGCCTTGCGGAAAGTTTTGATTTCCTTCAATACTTGTGATAAGATAAAAATTATGAAATATTTAGTAATTATTCATAAAAGTAAATATGGTTACGATATCCACACGCCGGCTCTTCCGGGATGTCATAGTCAGGGAGCAACCGAAAAAGAAGCATTAGAAAATATCCAAGACGCTATTCTTACCTACCTTGAAATGGAAAAAGATGAGCTTAAGGGTGCAAAAGTGCGAGAAGTTGAAGTTGCTTTTGCTTAACTGATTTTTTCATGCTTTTTACAGATGTATCTTCTGAGCGAGCAGTAAGCGCTTTTAAAAAAGTTGGCTTTTGGATTTTACGGCAAGGCAAGCATCTTGGCATGACCAATGGCACAAGGAAAATTATCATACCAAGACACAATCGGGTTAATCCCCACACTCTTAAGGGAATTATACGCGACGCCGGATTAACAGACGAAGAATTTAAAAAATTAATTTAAACCTCATAAGTGGCAAGTAAAAAATTGGGAAAGTCGGTTTTTTGTTGTATGATTGAATAACAGACATTATAATTATGGAATTTATTGTAAATACTTATAATACGATATTTTTTGAGCCGTTATTGAACGCTTTAGTTTTTTTAATTAATGCTATTCCGTTTCATGATGTCGGGCTGGCTGTTATTCTTTTAACTTTGATTGTCAGATTTATTACTTTTCCTTTAAACCATCGCGCCATTGTCACTCAGGTAAAAATTAAAGAGCTGGAGCCGGAATTAAAAAATATAAAAGATAAATTTAAAAAAGATTCTCAGGAACAAGCCAGAAGAACAATGGATCTTTATAAAGCGCATGGCATCAATCCGCTTTCCGGTTTCTTAACATTGATTATTCAGATTCCGATCATTATCGCGCTTTACGGCGTTTTTCGCGCCGGAGCTAATTTTGATCTTTCCCATCTCTATTCTTTTATTAGTGTTCCGGGAAGTCTAAACACTATATTTTTGGGAATTTTTGATGTGTCCGAAAAAAGTTATATCTTGGCTTTTTTAACAGGAGCTTCGCAGTTTATTCAAATGAGATTGGCTTTGCCTCCCATAAAAAAGTCGGTTTCAGACAAACCTAGTTTTAAGGAAGATTTTGCCAGAAATATGAATATTCAGATGCGCTATATTATGCCAATCTTTATAATTTTTATTGCCTCGCGCTTTGCCGCGGCCATTGCTTTATATTGGACGACAATGAATATTTTTGCTATAATTCATGAAACAATTGTTAGAAAAAAGGCCAAGAAAATAATTACTGAAAATGATGGAAAATCAAGCCCAAATAGTCAAATCATTAATAGAAGTAATTCTTGAAAAACTATCAGTAAGCGGTGAAATAGAAATTTTAGAAAATATGGAAGGCGTTCAATTTGTCATAAAAACAAAAGAAGCAGGATTGTTGATAGGAGAAGGAGGACAAAATCTTTTTGCTTTAAATCACCTATTAAAGAAAATTGCTGAAAATGAATTTAAGAAAAATGATCTGGAAAGAATCCAGTTTTTTTTGGATATTAATGGATATCAGGCAAAGAGAATTGAAGAATTAAAAAATATTGCCCGGATGAATGCCCAGCGCGTGAGATATTTTAAAAAAGAAATAAGCCTTGAGCCTATGAATTCTTATGAACGGAGAATTATCCACTCTGTGCTTACGGAATATCCTGATATAATAACAGAAAGCTTTGGCGAAGATCCCAATCGTCATGTTATTATCAAACCATTTTTATAAAAGTCGTTTTAAAAACCAAAATAAAAATTATGAAAAAATTTATTAATTATTTTTTAGCAATAGTTATGATGTTTTCTTTCGGGCTATCGCCTGCTTTGGCAGATTATGATACTGCTTCAACTTCTCCTGTTCAGCAAAAAGAAAAAATAAAACAGAGAATAGAAGAGCAAAAAGAAAATATGGCGCAGAAATTCACTGCCCAAAAAGAAAAATTACAACAAAGACTGGAAGAAACAAAAAGAATCAGAGTTAGAGCTTATTGGGGCAGAATTATGGGCAGAATGGGTATTGCAGTAATTAGATTAGAAAGAATTGCTGATAGAATAGATTCTCGTTTAGATAAACTTCAGGAAAATGGCGCGGATATCTCTGAACCGCAGGTTTTGTTAGAAACAGCTAAAACAAAAATAGCTGATGCAAAATTGGCTGTTGAAAATGTAAAAACTAAAATAGAAGAAATTTTAAATTCTGATGCGGATGCCAAGGATATTTTTCAGCAAATAAAGGACGAATTATCCGCGGTCAAACAAACAATTAAAGACGCGCACAGCGCTTTGGTCGATGTTATTGAAGCCATTAAGCCAGGATTGTTAAAACCAAGCCCAAGTCCTTCTCCGTCCGAATAATATTATAATTAATACTTAATACAAAAAATATGGATTCACAAACACCAAATCAAATGCCTCCGATGGCATCTATGCCACCCCAAAAATGTTGTAGCATAAAAGCAGTTGCCATTATCGTGGTTATAATTATTATTGTTGCCCTAGTTTATTTTTGGGTAATTAGAGAAGAAGAGATGCCTTTGACTGATCTTGAGAAAGAGGCTATCTTAAATCAAATCCAGAAACAGCCGGATGAAATAACAACTAATTTGCAAAAAACTAGCAGTTCAGATGAATTAAATGCCATTGCTGATGATTTACAAAATACAGAATTGGATAATTTAGACAAAGAGCTTGAAGATATAGAAAAGGAATTGAATATATAGGGTAAAGTTATCCACAGAATACTACTACTACTACTACTACTATTGTTGTTGCTGCTATTGTTGCATGTTAAAATAAAATTAAACTAATATTCAGCATAAGTCGTAACGCTGTTTTGCAATTTATTTTTTTATTAACTTAAAAGTAATTATGAAAAAATTCTATAAAAATAAAAATTTTATTTCAATTCTGCTTTCAGTGGTTCTGTCTTTTGCTTTTGTGGCAGTGGCCGCTTATGCCACAACCACCATTGGCACAAATGTTGATACTGGAGGCACATTGACGGTTACGGGCGCGACTACCATTTATGGCGCTACTTCAATTGGGGGCGCTTTAACAGCCACTAGCACCTTGGCTATTAGTGGCGCTACCTCTTTTGCAGGCAATGCTTCAACTACTGGAAGCGCTGTTTTAAAATCAGCTATTATTAACTCTGATACCGGAGCTATCAGTTTCGGAGATGAAAACTTGACTACTACCGGAGCGGTTAATTTTGCCACTGCTTCCTCAACTAGTTTGGCATCATTGGACAGTATAAAAATTAGCAGTTTGGGCGATACAATAAGCGACATTCAATTTGGCACTTGCACGGTTACTATTGGTTCTGTTACTGCCAGCAGCACGGCGGTTGCGGATTGCGCTGCCACTGGCGTAACAACCAGCCATCAAGTTTTTATCACGCCATACATTACAGATCCCACCATAATTTTTAGCAGCGCGTCATCAACGGCTGATAACACTATTCAGGTGGCAGTTTATAACACAGGAACTGCGGGCAATGTTGATCCTGCTGACAACTCTTGGGCCTGGATGGCAATAAAATAATATGAGAATATATTTAGCAATCACATTATCTTTATTGCTTATCCCTTTTATCGGTTTTGCCGCCACTACTGATTTTACAGCTGACGGAAATATAACTGTTTCTGGAGTTATTGGAGACATTACAGCTGATATGATTATTTTTAGCGGTTCTACTGCTGAAAGCTGGATATTTAGCAGCGGAACTTTTACTGCCACTAATCCTGGCTCTGCTTTTCATGTTGGTTCATCTGACAGCAGTGTTAAGTCAATGAAAATCAGTTCAGGCGCAAGCGTGCTTGTTTGCACTGAAAATACAACTCTCGGGACAAGTTATGCCGTTTTGCCGACTTCATCAGGAACTTACACAATAGAGCCGTCTGCAACCACTGACTGCACCACTCTTTGCGCTACTTTATCTAATACCGCTACTTATAATTCTTATCCGGGTTGCGGAGCATCCAGTTGCAATGCCGGCCTTAGGATCTCTGGTTCTGGTTCAAGCGCAACTTGTGTGCCAATCGGCGGAGGCGGAATTCTTGCGCAAGCCCCAATTCCAACACCAACACCAACAGCTTCTTCAGTTGCCACTCCCTCCCCAGTAGCTCAACTTGTTTCCATGGTCTTTAATTCAACTTTAAGATACGGAATGACCAGCGATGATGTAAAAAGATTGCAGGAACTGCTTGCTTCTGATTCAGAGATTTATCCGGAAGGAATTATTTCCGGCTGGTTCGG
>JAHIER010000072.1 GCA_018901555.1 Patescibacteria group bacterium | reverse complement strand
TTTCATTATAACAGAACTTGTTATTTTTTGATAAATTTGTTAAGAATATAGTTAGAATAGAAAATTAAAAAGGAGGTCAAATGAAAAAATTATAGCGAGGGCTGCTGATCTTAAACTGAATCAAAATATTCCATATGGAGGAAAAGTTATATAAAAAGATAATGGGCGTATTTTCATCGATATGCCTTTTTTGTTTTGAATTTTCTGATTTTATTTTGAATTTTCAAATAATTCTGATAATTCTGATAAATAAAATCTTGCAACATAGAAGCGGTCGCATTTATCTTGCAAGATTTATAGCTAGTGGATATAATTGAATTATGGTTATAAAAAGCGAAACAAAGCAGAAAATTCTTTTGTTGTTGGTTGCCGGAGTTGCCTTGGGTTTTTCCCAGTCTCCTAAAAATTATTTTAAAATTTTAGATGGCGTTGCAAAAGAATGGAAAGAAATTGAGCGCAATAAATTAGTTCGCGCTGTTCGCGAATTTCACAACGAAAGAATTATTGATTATAAAGAAAATAAAGATGGAATAGTTGAGATAATTTTAACCAAAGAAGGGAAGAAGAAAGCGCTTAAATATCAGATTGATAAAATAGAGATAAAAAAGCCAGATAAGTGGGATGATAAATGGCGAATAGTAATTTTTGATATACCAGAAAAAAAGAAAAAAGCGAGAGAGGCCCTAAGAAATAAATTAAAAGATTTAGGATTTAAAGAATTGCAAAAAAGCGTTTTTGTTTTGCCCCATGAATGCGAGGACGAGATCGATTTTATTGTTGAAATTTTTGAAATTAGGCCTTGTGTGAGATTTTTGCGTGTCGATTCATTTACTAATGATGAGCAGTTTAAATTAAAATTCAGATTATTTTAGAAAAATTTTTAAAAGATAGAAAAGACAGGGAGGAGAAATGAAAAATAAATCTTGCAACATAAATGCGATCGCTTGGGAACCGTAAGATTTTATTTTTGTTAATTTTATTAATTTGCTTATTTTCTTTTGCAAAAATTTGGGGGATGGTGTATACTCTTTTTATATGGTTATACGAATGCGAAGCACGAGCAGTCATACGGGCAACCGTCGTTCGCACCATGCCTTGAAAAAAAGGCAATTTTTAAATTGCCCAAAATGTAAAGAGCCAGTCCTTCCCCATACAGCTTGTCGTAATTGTGGAACTTATAAAAACAGGGAAGTCATTGATGTTTTGAAAAAATTAACCAAAAAAGAAAGAAAGCAAAAAGAAAAAGAATTAAAAGAACAAGAAACGGAAAAAACAAAAAACAAAAAGTAGTTTTACAATTTATTTATATGGCCAACCGTCATTTATCAAGAAGCATTTCCATGCAAACTCTGTTCGAGTGGGATTTTAATGGTTGCGATGATAAAAAAATAAAAGATGTTTTAGATAGAAATTTAAAAGAATTTGGTCCGGGCTTGGACGATATTTCTTTTTCTAAAAAACTTGTAAATGGCGTTATTAAAAATAGGGCCAAAATAGATAAAATAATAGAAAAAATCGCTCCGGAATGGCCATTGCACCAAATTGCGATGGTTGACAGAAATGTTTTGAGATTGGGGCTTTTTGAGCTTTTGTTTGAAAAAAAAGAAGAAGTGCCGTCAAAAGTGGCTATTAATGAAGCTATAGAGATTGCTAAAACTTTTGGTAGCGAATCTTCCGGCAGATTTATTAACGGCGTTTTAGGAACAGTTTTTAGGGAAATGGGCGGAGAAGAAAATGTTGAGATGCCGGAAGAAAAATTAGCTGGCGCTGTGGTTTATAAAAAAGATAAAAAAAGTTTTATTTTCGCTTTTGTCCATGATGTTTTTGGTTTTTGGACTTTATCAAAGGGGCATTTAGAAGATAAAGAAAATCATGAAGAGGGCGCTGTTAGAGAATTAAAAGAAGAACTTGGTATAGATATAAAAATTGAAAAAGAGTTAGGAGAGAATCAATATATCGCCTCTGATCCAGAAAAAGGCAAAATTAAAAAAATCGTTAAATATTTTTTGGCTTCAACCAAAGATGATGAATTAAAATTAAAAGAATCAGGCGGGTTAGACGGCTCCACCTGGTTTAAAATGGAAGATTTAGCAGATATAAAAATGTATGACGATATCAGGCCGATTGTGGCCAAAGCGATAAAAATATTGGCAAAAAAATGAAAGATTTTTCTAAATTTGAAAAAAAAATAGAGATTAGCTTTAATGACAAAAAAAATCTTACTCAAGCTTTTACTCACAGGTCATATCTGAATGAGAATCCGTCTTTAAATCTAAATCATAATGAGCGTCTGGAATTTTTAGGAGACGCGGTTTTGGAATTGGCTACCACTGAATATCTTTATAATAAATATCCTCAAAAAAATGAAGGCGAGATGACATCTTTTCGGGCGGCTTTAGTTAATGCCAACATTCTTTCAAATATTGCTAAAGATATGGGCATGGAAGATTTTTTGCTCTTATCTAAGGGAGAAAAAAAAGATACTGGTAAAGCCAGGCAATATATTCTTGCTAATACTTTTGAAGCATTGATTGGCGCGATTTATGTTGATCAAAAATATGAGGCTTGCGTGAATTTTTTGGAAAAATTTGTTTTTCCGCATTTGCAGGAAATTATTGATAAAAAATTATGGATTGATGCTAAGAGTTTGTTTCAGGAAAGAGCCCAGGAAATTGTCGGTATTACGCCAGTTTATAAAGTAGTTAAGGATTGGGGGCCGGATCATGCTAAGAATTTTGTGGTTGGTGTTTATTTTAATGATGATTTAATTGCCGAGGGGCAGGGAAATTCAAAACAGGAGGCGGAGCAGTCATCCGCACGCGAAGCGCTTAAGGCCAAAAATTGGATTGACTAAAAATGTGCGTGACTCGGTCACGAACATTTTTGGCTATTGCAAAATTTTTCGGTTTCTGTTAGGAAT
>JAHIER010000071.1 GCA_018901555.1 Patescibacteria group bacterium | reverse complement strand
TCATATGATTCAATGAATGTTCCTTCAATAAGACAAGGAAAATATTTTTTTATAAAACATTGCGGACTTCAAAATCAACCAGTGCTTTTTATAAAAAAAAATAATAAGACACGCATTCTTATTGACCCTAATAAATTATCAAAACAAGGAAAAGTTTCTCTTGATTGGTGGTATCCATCAAGAGATGGCTCGCTTATCGCTTACGGTCTTTCTAGGGACGGCGACGAGAATAGCGTTCTTTATATAAAAGATATTGAAAGTGGTAAAAATTTGCCGGATAAAATTCCTTATACTAACTTTTGTGATATAACTTGGCTTCTTAATTCAACGGGTTTTTATTATACCAGAATGCCAATTCTAAGTACTGTGCCTAATGGCGATGAATATTATTATGAACGTGTATATTTTCATAAAATTGGAACGAGCTATAAAAATGATCCAATTATTTTTGGCGAAAAACGAGAAAAAGAAGATAAATTTGGAGTTGAACTTTCAAAAGATGGCCGTTTTCTTTTAGTTACTGTTTATAAGGGGTGGGTAAGTAATGATATTTATGTTTTTGACAGGTTAGAAAATAAATGGGTAACTGTGATAGAAAATTTAAATGCTATTTTTAAACCTAAAATTCATCGCGACTCAATTTATATATTAACAAATTATAAAAGTCCAAATTTTAAAATTTGCGAGGTTTCTCTTAAAAATGCCGGCAAAGGAATAAAATTTTGGAAAACCATCATAAAAGAAGAGAAATATCCGATAGAAGAATTTCAGCTTGTTTCCGATCATTTATTTGTCTTAACAATAAAAAATATTATTTCCATCCTTAATGTTTTTAATTTAAAAGGAAAATTTTTAAAAAACATAAAAGTGCTTCACAATACTTCTTCTTTATCATCTATTTATTCTTTAAATTCTGAAGAAGAAGGCAAAGAGTTATTTTTCAGTTCTCAGTCATTTTTTAGCCCATCAGCGGTTTATCGCATAGAAATTCCTAAATTAAAAATTTCTATCTGGGGAAAAAGCGGTTTTCCAATTAAGATTGCAAATTATAAAGCAAGGCAGGTTTGGTATAAATCTAAAGACAATGTTTCAGTTCCAATGTTTATCCTTTATAAAAAAAGAATTATTCGCAATAGTAAAAATCCGTTGCTGTTAACTGGCTACGGCGGTTTTTCTGTAAGTTTAACTCCTTATTTTGCGCCAGAAATTATCCCATTTTTAGATAGTGGCGGTATATGCGCCATTGCCAATATTAGAGGTGGCGGCGAATTCGGAGAAATTTGGCATAAATCAGGAATGCTTGATAAAAAACAGAATAGCTTTGATGATTTTATTAAGGCGGCAGAATGGCTAATAAATAATAATTATACAAATTCCCAAAAACTTGCTATTCAAGGCGGGAGTAATGGCGGGCTTCTTGTTGCTGCCGCTTTAGTTCAGAGGCCAGAACTTTTTCGTGTTGCTGTCGCCAATGTACCTTTATTCGATATGATTCGTTATGAAAAATCATTAATTGGACAACTTTGGAATAAAGAATACGGGAGTGTTGAAAATAAAAAAGAATTTTTAAATCTTTTAAAATATAGTCCTTATCATAATATAAAAAAGGGATTATTTTACCCGGCAATATTGATTAATGCCGGCGAAAAAGATACGCGTGTTGATTCATCCCACTCTAAAAAAATGTGCGCATCTTTTCAACAAAACACTACTTCTGATTTGCCGATTATTTTATGTATTGAATCAAAAAGCGGTCATGGATCGGGCAAGCCATTATCTACTTTTATAAAAGAATATACGGATATCTGGAGCTTTATATTTCAACAATTGGGAATTAGTAAATAAAACCTTGCATTTATCTTAAATTTGGTATAATATATAACAATTATGGCAACGGCTAAAGCTAATAAAAAAGAGATAAAATCCGCCCAATCAACGGACAAGTTGGCTGTTATTCAAACAGGCGGAAAGCAATATTTGGTTGGAATCGGTCAAAGCTTGAAAGTGGAAAAAATAAAAGGCGCACAAAAAGACAGCATTGTTGATTTTGATGAAGTGCTTTTAGTTATTGATGGAGATTCTGTAAAAATAGGCAACCCTGTTGTTGAAAACGCAAAAGTTAAAGCTCAAGTGGAAGAAGAGGGCAGAAATAAAAAAATTACTATTCAAAAATATAAAGCTAAAACACGCTATAGATTAAAGAAAGGCCACAGACAGCATTATATGAAAATAAAAATTCTAGAAATAAAATCTTAATGCCGATTTTTAAAAGCATTATCAATAGTGTCTTTGTCGCTATATTCTAATTCTGTGCCAGTAGATAATCCGCGTCCCAAGCGGGTTATTTTTTTGCTGAGAGGTTCCAGTATTTTTATTATGTAAAGTGCGGTATTTTCTCCTTCTGGATTAACGCTAAGAGCTATAATTATTTCTTGTGGTTGTTCTTTCTTAACTTTCTCAAATAGTTCTTTAAAACGAAGTTTATCTACATGATTATTCGTCAAAGAAAGCGTTCCGTTCAAAACAAAATATTTTCCATTATAAATTCCAGACTTTTCAATATTTTCTAAATCAACATCTTTTTCCACTATCATTAAAATATTTTTATCCCGTCCGACACTGGTGCATATTTCGCATTGATTGCCAGAAAAAAATCTAAAACAGGACGGGCATTGCTTGATTTCTTTTTTAATTTCTAAAAGCAGATCGGAAAAATTTTTGATAAATTTCGCATTCTGGCCAGCTAGAAAATAAGCAAACCTTTTTGCCTGACGCGGTCCAATACCGGGAAATTTTATAAAAATATCAATAAGTTTTTCCAGCATTATAATTGTCCGAAATCACCCTTTTCTATACTGGTAAAAGTCACTTTTTGCGGATGGAAATGAAGTTTGACTTTGCCTATCGGACCATTTCTGTGTTTTTCTATTAATATTTCCGCTTCTGATAAAGCGAGATTAGCGCTCTGATCTTCATCAGAATTTTTATATCTGTCTTCGCGATAAATAAACATTACCACATCAGCATCCTGCTCAATACTTCCGGAATCTCTCAAGTCATGAAGTTTAGGTCTTTTATCATGGCGTGATTCAACAGCCCTAGAAAGTTGGGAAAGCGCCAAAATAGGCACATCCAACTCTTTGGCTAGAGCCTTTAAGGAACGGGAAATCTCTGTCATTTGCTGAACCATACTTTCAACTTTTTGTCTGGGATTAACCAATTGAATATAATCAACAATAATAAGACCTAGATTGCCCTGTTCAGCCTGCAATCTTCTAGCCATAGCGCGCATCTGTAAAATATTTTTTGATGGTTCGTCATCAATAAAAATAGGGGACTGGGAAAG
>JAHIER010000070.1 GCA_018901555.1 Patescibacteria group bacterium | reverse complement strand
CATCCAAAAGATTTTTCTGATGATTTAATTAAAGCCATGAAAGAATGCAATAAATTTTCCAATTCTTTGAATTTGCCGGTTCAAGCTGGCAATGATGAAATTTTAAAAAAAATGAACCGACCTTATACAGTGGCACATTATAAAAAACTTATCAGAAAAATCCGGAAGATCCTTCCGAATATAAAAATTTCCACAGATGTCATTGTGGGCTTCCCCGGGGAAACAAAAAAACAATTTCAGGATACAATTAAATTGTTTCAGGAAATAAAATTTGATTCGGCTTATATTAATAAATATTCTCCTCGGCCCGGCACGGTAGCTGCCAAATTAAAAGATAATGTTCCACCAGCAGAGAAAAAACGCCGATGGCAAATCCTCAATGAAATCGCAAATAAAAAATAAAACCCTTCAACAAAACTCAGGGCAAGTAATTATTATTCTAGGTCCTACAGCGAGCGGAAAAAGCGAGTTGGCTGTTAAAATTGCCCGAAAAATCGGTGGCGAAATTATTTCTGCTGACTCAAGACAAATTTATAAAAATATGAAAATAGGAACTGGCTTGATAACAAAAAAAGAAATGCGTGGGATTAAACATTATTGTATAAATTATATTTCGCCTAAAAAAAGATATACCGTAATTAATTTTAAAAAATGCGCAGAAAAAGCCCTAAAAGATATTCTGAAACGCGGAAAAATTCCGATTATTTGCGGAGGCACTGGTTTTTATATCAGCGCTCTGACTGGCAGTATTAACATTCCTGAAATCAAACCAAATTGGCAATTGCGCAAAAAACTTGAAAAAATGCGAACTGAAAAATTATTTAATATGTTGAAAAAACTTAATCCTGAACGAGCCCAAAAAATTGACCCTAAAAATCCAAGAAGATTAATTAGAGCTATTGAGATTGCAAAATCGTCGTCGCCACCGACCCGTAGGGTCGGTGAAACCGACCCTACGGGTCGGTTCTTGCAAATCGGCATTAAACTGCCTGAAAAAGAATTAAAAAAACGGATTGAAAAAAGAATTAAAAATATGGTAAATCCGCCGACTGGCAGAGGATTGATTAATGAAGTAAAAAAATTAAAAAATCCAACAGCTGACGGAGGCCTGTCTTGGAAACGACTTTATGAATTAGGATTTGAATATAAATATCCGGCCATGTTTTTACAAGGCAAAATTAGCAAGCAAGAAATGACAAAACGCATGATTTTAAAAAATTTGCAATACGCCAAACGCCAAATGACCTGGTTTAAAAAATACCAGCCTGAAACTAAATGGATAAAGAATTATTCGGAAATAAAAAAATTACTCTGAAGTTTTACCGTCAAAATGCTCTTCGTTAGCCAGGGCATCGGCCTTGGTGCCATTAACAACGCCGTCTCTATGTTCAGCCGGCGAATAAACTGTATATAATTTCATTTCGTCGTCTCCAGTATTAATAATATTGTGTTTAGTTCCCTGTGGAATCACAACCGCATAATTATCTTCAATATTATATTCTATATCATTTAAAACAGCCTTGCCCTTACCCTGCTCAATTCTAATAAATTGATCAAGTTCATGAACTTCCTCTCCTATATCTTCTCCAGCCTTAAGGGTCATCACCACCAGCTGGCTGTTAGGCGCAGTATATAAAACTTTTCTAAAATTACTGTTATCTAATGTTTCTTTTTCAATATTTATTACATAACCTTTCATATTTTTATTTTAAAAAATTAAATTAATAAAAGCGACCTTGTTACGGGGACTGGAGGAATCGAACCCCCAACATTGGTTTTGGAGACCAATATTATACCACTTAACTAAGTCCCCATTCCGCCTCTAACGGAATTATTTTTTTGCCTCTTTGTGCATTACTTGTTTTCTGCACCATTTACAATGTTTTTTGAGCTCGATTTTTCTTTCAACTTTTTTCTTATTTTTTCTGCTCCAATAATTTATTCTCTTGCAACCAGTGCATTGTAATTTTATTAATTTATCTTGTGACATAAATAAAATTTTATAATTTTTAATTTTATAATCTGGTGGGCAGGGAGGGATTCGAACCCCCGTAGGCCGTCAGGCCGTCAGATTTACAGTCTGATGCGATTGACCACTCCGCCACCTACCCTTTTTGCGCATTTTATGACACTTTTAGCCACCATCTCTACCGTTAAATCTCCATTTTTAATGTCGACTAAAATAGCGCTGCCAGCCTTTGCTTTTCCGGAAATAATTAAATTAGCCGCCTGATTCAATATTTTATTCTGAATAAGACGTTTAAGTGGCCTGGCGCCATAATGAGGATTATAACCTTCTTTTACTAAAAATGAAAGAGCTTCAGCAGTTAATTTTAATTCCACTTCTTTCTCCTTTAATCTTTTGACTACAAAATTTACCTGAATTTTTACAATCTCTTCTAAATTTTCCTTGGTTAAACTTTCAAACATTATTATTTCATCAAGACGATTTAAAAATTCCGGCCTAAATCTATTTTCTAAGGCCTGCATGATTTTTTCCTGAAGCTGTTTTTCTTCGCTTTCTTCTTTACCACCAGTAACAAAACCAAGGGTTTCTATTTTTCTAACATAATCAGAACCAACATTTGAAGTCATAATTAAAATTGTATTTTTAAAATTAACATGCCTGCCCTTAGCATCAGTCAAACGGCCGTTATCTAAAATTTGAAGCATGATATTAAAAACTTCCGAGTGAGCCTTTTCAATTTCATCAAAAAGAATTATGGAATAAGGCCTATGTCTGATCATTTCAGTTAATTGCCCTCCTTCTTCATATCCAACATAACCAGGAGGAGAACCGACAAATTTAGAAATAGCATGTTTTTCCATGTATTCTGACATATCAACCCTTATCAAGGCTTTTTCATCATTAAACATTAACTCAGCCAAAACTTTTGCTAGTTCGGTCTTGCCAACGCCGGTCGGACCCAAAAACATAAAAGATCCTATTGGCCTGTCTTCGTAAGAAATTCCCGCTCGAGACCTTCTAATGGCATTGGCTACTTTAGAAACTGCTTCATCCTGACCAATTACGCATTTTTTAATTTCTTCTTCCATGCGCAATAATTTTCCCGCCTCGCTTTCAAGCATCTTTGATACCGGAATACCGGTCCAGCGAGAAACTACTCCAGCAATATCTTCTTCGGTAATTTCTTCTCTTAAAATTCTAATGGTTTTCTGAAGTTTTTTTAATTTTTTTTCTTCTTCTTTTATTTGTTTTTCTGTTTCCGGAATCCGGCCGTAACGAAGTTCGGCCACTAAAGAAAGCTCCGCTCTCCTTTCGGCTGTTTCTGACTCTAATTTCAAGCTTTCCAAATCTTTTTTGAGCTGACGAATTTTTAAAATTGATTCTTTTTCATTCCGCCATTTTAAATCTAAAGAAGAAATTTTTTCTTTAAGATTGCTGATTTTCTTTTCAATTTCTTTAATTCCCTTTTTAGCTTTAGGCGCGCCAGATGTTCCTCCTTCAGCATCTTTTTTTAATGCTTCTTTTTCAATTTCAAGTTTAAGAATTTCTCTGTTAACCTTTTCAAGTTCATCAGGCATACTATCTAATTCCAAACGCAAAGCTGAAGAAGCTTCATCAATTAAATCAATGGCTTTATCGGGCAAAAATCTATCAGTAATGTAACGGCTGGATAAATCAACAGCCGCCTGAATAGCGCTATCAGTAATTTTTATTCCATGATGAAGCTCATACCTTTCTTTTAATCCGCGTAGAATAGAAACTGTGTCTTCCTGATTCGGCTCTTCAACATAAACCGGCTGAAATCTTCTGGCCAAAGCAGGATCTTTTTCAATATGACGCTGATATTCTTTAAGAGTAGTGGCGCCAATAGCATGTAAATCTCCGCGAGATAAAGCTGGCTTAAGCATATTAGAAGCATCAATAGCTCCTTCAGCTGCCCCAGCGCCTACAAGAGTATGAATCTCATCAATAAAAAGAATGATCCGGCCGGATGCCCGTTCCATCTCTCTCATCATGCCCTTTAAACGTTCTTCAAATTCTCCTCTATATTTAGTGCCAGCTACCAAAGAGCCCAAATCAAGAGAAATAACTTCTTTGCCTTTCAAGGGTTCTGGTACATCGCCCTGAGCGATCCTGCGCGCCAATCCTTCTACAACTGCTGTTTTTCCAACACCAGCTTCGCCAATAAGAATAGGATTATTTTTTGTTCTTCGGCTTAAAACCTGCATTATTCTTTTAATTTCATTTTCTCTGCCAATCACAGGATCAAGTTTATCTTCTTTGGCTAATTGGGTAAGATTGCGGGCATATTTTTCAAGCAACCTGAATTTAGCCGGCATTTCAGCATCGCTCACTTTTGAATTTTTTAGTTCGTTTATTATTTTTAAAACCCCTTCCTTACTAACTCTAAATTTTTCTAAAATACTTCTTGCTGAAGAAGGAATTTCTAAAATAGAAAGAAATAGATGCTCTGTTGAAACATGGCTATCATTCATTGATCGCGCTATTCTGTGCGCCATTTCAAGCACCTTTGCTAAATCACTAGTTAAATAAATTTGATAGGAAGGAGTCAAAACCGAAGTTTTTTCACTCTCATTAAGTTGATCCAAAATCGTGTCTGAAAGAAAAACTGAATCAACTTCCATTTTATCCAAAATAGAAATTATAATTGTATCTTCCTGTATTATCAGGCCAGCCAAAAGATGAATCACATCAACATGATTCTGTCCGCGCTCTATGGCGATTTCATGCGCCCGGCGCAACGCTTCCTGAGCTTTGTTTGTAAAATTAAACGGCGGCATAAAGTAATATTTTAATTATAACATTATAATTATTTTTTGCAACAACACAAACGGCGAACTTGGCTATCGCATAACCAAAAAAGTTTCAACCTGCCGCGTTGGCGTGGCTATAACCTCTTAATTTGAATCAAAACTAACAACCCAAATAAAACTATATCCATCCAGCCTAAAAGATTCATTTGCACGGAAACCTGTTTTTGGAATCTTTTGATCAATTAATGTTCTATAATTCCATTGTCCTTTATTATCTAGATAATCATAATTAACGAAAATCCTAGATAAATATTCTCTTTCGCCCTCTATAACCGCTTTTTGTATTTTTAAATATTCCGTCATTTCCTTTTTTTCTTCAGGTAATTCAGGAAAATGATTATGTATTTCTAATAAATAACTAATATTTTTTGACTCGCCTGGAAATATAACTCCGTAAGAATTTTCTTGTGGTATCATATTTTTCATTCCAGGCTCTATTAAACCGGAAATATCAACCTCAAAAACAGCTGGGCTTCGTCCTAAATTTTTAATCGAGAACTCGAGTCGTTTTTCAATTAATTGTTCTTCTAAATTATTCAGATCAGATTTTATTGAATTTTTTATTTAAGCTCTTTTATTAAATTTTCAAAACCAGCCGTGTTTACCCAAAAATTATTAGGGTTTTTCATTAAATATTTTTCTATTTCTTTTCTTTGCTTCAATCGTTTTTTCGCGCTTTTATTTATTTTATCAAGTAATAAATTAGAATATATTCCGTCTAAAAAAGAAACGTAAAAAATATCATCTCTTTCTTGCGGAAGACTCATTATCTCTATAAGTTCAGAAATCTGCTTATCTTGCTCCCCTCCGCCCGTATTCAGATGTTTCGCTTCCAACAAAAATATTTTTTTGCCATTCTTAATTAAAAGGTCTAATTGTTTATCTTGTTTTTTGGTTCTTATTTTTAAATTGAGGATTTTTCTAACATTTTTTGTAGAAAAATCCTCTGCAGAAAATCTT
>JAHIER010000069.1 GCA_018901555.1 Patescibacteria group bacterium | reverse complement strand
TTTTTGGATATCACGCCAATTAATCCCGGCCATGTTTTATTAATCCCTAAAAAACATTATGAAAATTTATATGAATTACCGGATGAACTGTTGTCAAAAATTACTCCAATTATTAAAAAACTGGCTATTGCCATAAAAAAGGGCGTTAATGCCGATGGCATTAATATTGGAATGAATAATGAACGGCCAGCTGGTCAATTAATTTTTCACGCTCATTTTCACATCATGCCTAGATTTATAAATGACGGCCATGAACATTGGCGCGGCCGACCATACAAAGAAAATGAAATCTCTCAAATCGCAGAAAAAATAAAAAAATCCCTAGGGTTACCCTAGAGATTAGATTTTTTCAATGCTTCTATGCCGGGCAAGGTGCCTTTGTCTAAAAAAGTTAGCATAGCTCCTCCGCCAGTAGAAACAAAAGTGAATTTCTTTAACCCAACTTTCCTGACTGCCGCCACCGTATCTCCGCCCCCCACCACGGATTTAGCGCGCGATTTAGCAATCAATCGGGCAATGGCAATCGTTCCTTTATCAAAACCTTTTTCTTCAAAATCGCCGACCGGGCCATTCCACAAAATAAATTTTGAATTTTTTATTAATTGACTGATCTGTTTAATAGCTAATGGCCCTAAATCTAAAATTTTATTTCCCTTTTTTCTAACATCAATTGGAACAACAATTTTAGGATTTCTTAAATATTTTTTTATATCAGTATGTTTATCAATAACGGAATCTCCTACATTAATATTCCTTGCCCAAAAAAAATTATTAGCCAAAGCTCCGCCAATAAAAATTTTATCCGCAATTTTTTCAAATTTTTCCAATATGCCCAACTTTGTTCCGAATTTCACTCCGCCCAAAATCAATAAAAATGGATGGGGTGGCTTAAAAGCTATTGCGAGATGTTTGATTTCCTCCTCAAAAAGAAGGCCGGCATATGAAGGCAGATATTTTGTAATAGCAATGAGAGAAGCGTGACTGCGATGAGAAACACCGAAAGCGTCATTAACATAAATATCGCCAAGAGATGCCAAATTCTTAGCAAGTTTATTATCATTAGTTTCTTCTCCTTTAAATAATCTTATATTTGAAAGCAATATTGCTTCGCCATTTTTTAATTTTTTTAATTTTTTCCTTAAAACAAGAAAATTTTTATCAGGTAAAAATTTTATTTTTAAATATTTTGCCACCGGCTTCAAACTTTCTGCCCTGCCATCTGTTAAATGACTGATTAAAATTATTTTAGCTCCTTTTTTTCTTAAAAGATTTATTGTTGGCAAAGTTCTTTTTATACGATAATCATCAGCCACTTTCCCTTTTTCTATTAAAACATTGAAATCAACCCGGACTATAACTCGTTTATTTTTTACATCGATATTTTTAATGCTTGGCAATTTCATTTTATATTTTGCGCGATTTTCAATATCTTATTAAAATTTTTCGGCACCAAACTTGCATGACCAACTAAAAATCCCTGCGTACCGCCTTCTTTTAAAAGACTTTCTGCATTTTCTGGCTCTACTGATCCGCCATAAATAATAAAAATAGTTCTTGATAATTCTTTGCCAACAATGCCCAAAAGCACTCTTCTAATATATATACTCATTTGAAAAATATCTTCCGAATTATCAGCATCTTCTCCCTTTTTGCCAATCGCCCATATTGGCTCGTAAGCAATGATTAAATTTTTAAAAAGTTTTCTTGAAATTCCCTTCAAACCTTCCTCAATTTCGTTCTTAATAAAATATAAATAATTCCCTTCAATATCTCTTTCTTGTTCGCCAACGCAAAAAATGACTTTTAAATTATTTTTTAAGGCAGTTTTTATTTTTTTATTAATAATTTCATTTGTTTCTCCTAAATATTTTCTTCGTTCAGAGTGGCCGATAATTACATAATTAGCGCCCAAATTCTTAACCATCATCACAGAAATTTCACCGGTAAATGCGCCCTTATCTTCATAAAAAATATCCTGCGCGCCCACTTGGAGACTCAGTCTCCAAGTTTGCTTGGAGACTGAGTCTCCAAGTGCTGGCAAGTAAACAAACGGGGGGCAAATTACTGTATCAACTTTTTTCAATTTACTTGTCACTTTTTTTATCTCATTAAAAATTTTCTTCGCTTCTTTTAACGAACTTGGCTTCATTTTCCAATTAGCAACAATAAGTTTTTTCATATTCTATTATTATATCTCTTTCCA
>JAHIER010000068.1 GCA_018901555.1 Patescibacteria group bacterium | reverse complement strand
ATAAAGAATATGACTCTGAAAAAAAGAAGGATTATCTTGGTTTTGTGCATATTGGCTTTTTTGATAGTTGCGCCGTTTGTGTTGTTATATTCCAACGGCTACCGGCTGGATTCACATTTTCATCTTACTCAAACCGGCGGATTATATGTTGCCTCGCCTGTTTCCGGCGCGCAAATTTTTGTTAATAACACACTAAAAAGAACGACTAATCTTCTCCAGTCAGGACTTTTTCTCCAAAATCTCAAACCAGGCAACTATTCTGTATTGATTGCCAAAGAAGGATATTGGCCTTGGAAAAAAGATTTGGATGTTAAAGAGCAAATGGTGTCAGAAGCTCGCGCTCTTATACTTCCGATGGAACCCACGGGCAGAATTCTTCGTCAAGAAGATCTATTCCCTTCAGAGATTGAAAAATACGAAACCATTATTGACTCTCTCCAACAAATTAAAAAAATAACAAATCATAACGCCACCACAACTATAGAAAAATTCACTAACCATGAAAGAGAAAAAGTTTGGTGGAATCCAGGAGAAAATAAAATTTGGGTAGAATGGTTAAAAGATGATTCTTCACGGCCATATTTTTTAAGCGAAAATAAAGTTCTTGTGCTCAATTCTATTTATCCTGTCAGAAATGTTGATTTTTTCCCAGGGCGACGCGATGTTATTATTGTCGCGGTTCAAAATGGAATTTTTGCGATTGAAATTGACGGCCGTGGTGGCAGAACGCTTCAGCCAATTTATAAAGGGAAGGAACCAATTTTTACTATTTACAAAACCGATCCTTCGGTCTATGTTATTGATGAAAATACGCTAATGGAAATAAAACTTGAATAAAAAATGAAACTGGCAACTGTTATTCCAATTACAAAAGGAATTTTCCGACAGGAACTTTCTTATTTTACTTCTAAAAATATTGAGCCGGGCACGCTGGTAACTATACCTGTCCGTAAAAAAAATATTCCTGCTTTGGTTATTTCATCACAGGATGCAAAAAAAATAAAAACAAGTTTAAAAAAAGCAGAATTTTCATTAAGGCCTATTAAGGAAATCGGCGCAAAAAATTTTATTAAAAATGAATTTATAGAAGCCTGCAAAGAAATAGCTGAATATTTTGTAGCGCCGACTGGTTCGGTTATAAAAGATTTTATACCAAAAGCAATAATTTCATCCCCATCATCAACTATAGAAATTGAATATTTAAATAAAAATATTAACGCAATTGAACAACGCCATCATGAAGTCGTTGTTTTCCAACAGCCAAAAGAAGAGCGGCTGCAATCATATAAAAGTATTATCCGCGAAGAATTTGCCAAAAATCATTCTGTTTTTTTCTGCGTGCCAACTATCGCTGACATAGAAGAAATTTCTTCTGAAATAAAAAAAGGCATAGAAAAATATACAATTATTATGCATAATAACTTGCCTGCTAAAAAAATAAAGGAATTATGGAATAATAGCATTAAAGAAAATCATCCCTTGCTGATAATTGCCACTAAGTCATTTCTTTCTCTTCCCAGAAATGATCTAGGCACTTTAATTCTTGAACGGGAAAATTCCAACTCTTACAAAATTCAAACTAGACCTTATCTTGATATTAGAAAGGCGGCTGAAATTATTTCAGCAAAGCTTAAAATGAAACTGATTTTAGGAGATACAGTAGTGAGAACAGAAACTTTTTATCATCACAAACTTTCCGTTTCTCACAGAATTATTTCACCAGCTGAACAAATTTTAGACAATATTCAAAAAAAACCATTTGAAACAATTGGCGCGGAATTAGAAAAAATATTAAAAGAATCTATAGAAAAAAACGAGCGCATTATTCTTTTTTCAAACCGGCGCGGCTATACCCCTATTATTGTTTGTAATGACTGTTTACGAACCATTCTTTGCGAAAAGTGCGATTCCCCTTTAGTCCTTCATAAAAATGAAGGTGAAAGAAAAATTAGGTTTATCTGCCATAAATGCCTTACAGAAACCATTGTTCCGGAGAAATGCCCTTATTGCCAAAGCTGGCGTTTGCAAACACTTGGCGTCGGCGTGCAAAAAATATCAGAAGACATTCTGAAAAAATTTCCCGATGCAAAAATTTTTAAAATGGACAGTGATTCAATAAAAACTCCTAAAATAGGTCACCAAACAGCTGATAAATTTTATAATACCCCGGGCTCTATATTAATCGGGACGGAAATGTTTTTTTCTTATATCAATAAACCGGTTGAAAGAACTGCTCTGGTTTTTATAGACGCGCTTTTTACTCTGCCTGACTTCAGAATAAATGAAAGAATTTTTCAAATTCTTTTAAGATTAAGATCTTTGGCTAAAAAAACTTTTTTAATCCAAACACGCCTAAGCAATCAGCAGATTTTTGAAGATGCTATGAGAGGCAATGTTTCAAATTTTTACAAATCAGAATTAGAAACAAAAAAATATTTTCAATATCCGCCCTTCAAAATATTTATAAAAATAACCAAGGAAGGAAAAAATAAAGAAATTCTAAAAAAAGAAGTTCAATTGCTTGCAAAAAAACTTGAAGAATGGGGGCCTCTTGCTTATTCAGCTTTTATTCCTAAAATAAAAAATCAACATATCTGGCATATAATTATAAAGTTGGATCCGGAAACTTGGCCCCCGAAGGGGCAAACTCAACAACACAAAGAACTTCATGAAATTTTATCCTCTTTAACTCCGGACTGGAAAATCAATGTAGACCCGGAATCATTGCTATAATATAATATGATTATGAAAATTGTCCAAAAAGAAAATAAAGTTTTAAGACAAATTGCCAAAGAAATTCCAATTAAAGAAATTTCTTCTCAAAAAATCAAGAATATTATTGACCGAATGACAAAAGTATTACAAAAAAGCAATGATGGCGTTGCTTTAGCTGCTCCGCAAATCGGAGAATCTGTCAGGATTTTTATCGTGGCCGGCAATTACACCCACCGACCCGTAGGGTCGGTTCCACCGACCCTACGGGTCGGTAACATGGTTTTCATAAATCCGATTATCAAAAAAATATCTAAAAATAAATTAATAGTTCAAGAAGGATGTTTAAGTGTCGAAGGACTCTATGGAATTATCAAGCGCGCGGAAAAATTAACTATTGAAGCATTCAATGAAAATGGCAAAAAATTTATGCGCGGGGTTTCTGGCCTGCTGGCACAAATCATCCAGCATGAAATGGATCATTTAAACGGCATTTTGTTTATAGATAAAACGATGCATTTAGAAAAAGTCAAAAAACATGAATAAAAAATCTGATATTAAATTTGTATTTTTTGGAACAGGAGATTTTGCTTCTATTGTTTTAGATTATCTTCATAAAAACAACTTTTGTCCTGCCTTAATTGTAACCACTCCGAATAAACCAAAAGGCAGAAAAATGGAACTGATCCCCAACCCAGTAAAAGAGTGGGCTAATAAAAATAGTAAAGTTATTGTCCAGCCCGATAATCTTAATGAAATCAGAGATCTGCTAGTCGGCGCCTATGATGTTTTTGTTATTGCTGATTACGGCAAAATAATGCCGAAGCACATCCTTAACATACCCAATAAAGGCTGTTTGAACATCCATCCTTCTTTGCTGCCAAAATTCCGCGGTTCTTCTCCTATCCAATCTTTTATTTTAAGCGAAGAAGAAGAAACAGGAACAACAATAATCTATATGGACGAGCAAATAGACCACGGGCCAATTGTGGCGCAAACCCACTTGGACATTAAATGTCCAAGTGAATATTTAATGTCTTATAAAGAGCTGGAGAAAAAACTAGCGGAATTGGGGGCGCAACTTTTAATCAACACTTTGCCTGAATGGATTAATGACAAGATTAAAACCAAAGAACAAAATCATAACCAGGCGACTTTCACAAAAAAAATTAAAAAAGAAGACGGATTAATTAATCTCAATGATTATCCAGAAAAAAATATGAAAAAAATTTTAGCTTTTACTCCATGGCCTGGCGCTTATTTCTTTATAAAAAAATCAGACGAGCCGTTTAGGATAATTGTGACTGAAGCTGAACTTAATGAAGGAAAATTAATTATTAAAAAAATCAAGCCAGAAGGCAAAAACGAAATGCCCCTGAGTGATTTTTTCAGAGGCAATCCGGATTTAAAAAACCAATTCAATAAATAAAATTAATTATCCACAAAAGGCACGAAAGCAAAGCCAGAATAAGATTGTTCTTCAAAAACATTATCTTCTTTTTTAACTAAAAGCTGGATTGAATCTTTTACTGGCGCAACTAACCTACCACCTATTTTTAACTGTTCTTTCCACGCGCGCGGAATTTCCTCGCCAGTGGCTGCGGCAATAATGCGATCAAAAGGCGCTTCTTCTAGTAAGCCATTTGCCCCATTAATATTAAAAAATTTAACAATGCCTTTTTTAATAAAGTTATATTTGGAAACATTTTTTCTGCCGAAATTTGCCAGTTCCGGTATAATTTCAATAGCAAAAACCCGCCCTTCGCAAGTTAATGAATCTCCAACAATATCAGCCAACAAAGCGGTTTGCCATCCAGACCCAGAACCAATATCTAAAATTTTATTGCCCTCTTGAGGTTGTAATAATTCCAGCATAAAAGCCACGGTCAATGGCTGAGAAATTGTCTGACCATAACCAATCGACAGAGGAGCATTAACATAAGCCTCATCTTTATATTCTTCCAGCAAAAAATCTTTTCTGTCTATTCTTTGAAAAGCCTCAATAATCCGCGGGGTCTTCAACGCCCCGGAACTTATTAAATCTTTTATCATCTGTTTCATTTTAATTTAAGAAGAATTTTCTCTTTTAAAAAATTTTAGAGTGTCTTTGATGATTCTAGCGCCGTAACGACTTAAAGATATTTTTTTATCCTTGAGCCGGCGCAATTCAACTTTCATTTCATCTTTGGCCTGTTCAATGGCCGCATATAAATCAGTACTTGTTGATTCAACCCGCACACCCTTATCAACATGAGGAATAGTAATTTGAATTTCAGCGCGATAAATCTCTCCGCTCTGTTGCCCTTTAGTTGTCATGCCAACTTCCACCCATGCCTGAATACCGCCATCAGGATGGCTTATAAATTTGTCTAAATTTCCAATCTTATGTTCAATAAGGGTTTTAAGCGCCGGCGTAAGCTTTATATTAGTCGCCTTAATATTTACTTTCATGTTATATATTATAACAAGAAAATTTAATTGTTGGTAGCAAGATACTGTTTAATATAATTGTTAGTGCATCTTTTCCATTCTTTAGATTCATCCCCTTTCTTGAAAATTTCTATTGCCCAGTTAGTTGACAAGACAGGATTAAAAGCCTGCTCATCAGCAATCTCAGGATGGGCGCAACTATTGATTTGCCAAATGCCTCTGGAACGCACGCGTTCCTGAGTTCTTGCGCAAAACAAATGACCATCCCCTATGGCTTCAGGTTCAATCTGCGATTCGCATCGCGCTATGAAAATTATTTTTTCTTCGTCTAAGTTGTTTGCGCGAGCCTTTTCTCTAATCATGTCTTCCAGAGTTATAGGACCAATTTGCTGAACTTCAACTAGTGGCTCAATATGTGTCATTATTGGTTCAGCCGGCATTAGTCCTGCAAAGACAGGACCAACCGCCATGGCAAGAGCCAAGAATGATTTGTAGATAAAAATACTAATAAATTTAAGATTTTAAACGTTAATTAGTGTTATAAATCAACCATTTTCAATGAAAAAAGCCGTCATTACGGCTTATGTTTTAAGACTATCATAATTGACCTCCACTGTCAAGCATTGCAAAACAAAAGGCGGATTTCGTCAAATTAATCTAATGAGCGATAATTTTTACCATATCAACATTTGCGTCTTCGCTAGAAGATGACATTTTGCCACTGAAACGAATTTTAAGATTGTTTATATTATTTAATTCTATACTGACATTATGCCAGACATTTTCCTGGTCAATATTCCCCTTTAAACTAGATTTTTCCATCCAAGTATTTCCATTATCAATAGAAACATCAAAATTAAGGTATTCTCCTAAATCAAGCCCGCTTTCTATAAACCAAGAAAATGAAATAATCGCATTAACTTTAGCCTGAAGATTAATCGCGCCTGAAATTAATTGTGAATCTGAAGCGCTGCCATCAACTTCAGCAGAATATCTCCCATCTACAGCGCGCTGGCGTGAACTAGCCCAATCTCTTTGAGAATCCTGTGACCATTGTCCTAATCCGCTTTCAAAACTATCCTCAAAAACCACAATTTTTGTTGGAGGAGGGGTTGGGCTAGGTGTTGGGGTTGGACTAGGAGTTGGACTAGGACTAGGTGTTGGGGTTGGGGTTGGGGTTGATCCTAAAGCAGCTGTAGCATTAACCAAACCATAACCATAAATATTATCTCTGCCAACAGATCCTAAATCATCTGCTGTTGATTGCAAAATATTTCTCACTTGATCAGGATTTGAAGCAATACCTTTAGAAATTATAAGAGCAGCCACGCCAGCCACATGCGGTGTTGCCATTGAAGTTCCCTGGTAAAAATAATATCCCCAGCTATTAGTATTGGATCCAAAAGTTTGCTGAAGAATTCCATCGCCATATCCGTCTCCATTTTGATCAACAGTTAAATCTCCACCCGGAGCCATCAAATCCAAACTGGAACCATAATTTGAATAATAGGATTTGGTCTCATCATAACGCGTTGCGCCAACTGCAATTACATAATTATCATAAGCAGCTGGATAAGAAACATAACTAGCGCCATCATTGCCAGAAGCGGCCACAATTGTAACCCCTTTGTTAAAAGCATAAGCAACAGCATCTTCTAAATAAGAAGCTGGGGATGACCCTCCCAAGGAAAGATTTATTACTTTAGCGCCATGATCAGCAGCCCAGCGAATTCCATCAGCCACATCAGCATAAGTTCCGCTGCCATTTTTATCTAAAACTTTAATTGGCATAATACTGGACTTATAAGCAATGCCAGCCACGCCAAGATTATTATTAGTGCTTTGAGCTATTGTGCCTGTCACATGAGTGCCATGGCCATTGTCATCATTAGGATGACTGTCATTATTTACAAAATCATATCCAGCAGTAAAAGAAGTATTAGCCAAATCCGGCGCAAGATAATATCTGTTCAACCGGCTTTGAGAATAATTTTCATAAGCCACTCCAGTATCAATTACAGCAACTGTTACTCCGGAACCATCAGCAACATCCCAAGCATTTTCTGCATTAATTCCACCGTAGCCAGAATTATCCAAATTCCACTGATAAGAATAATAAGGATCATTTGGAACCATAAAAGCCTGAGCAATATAATTCGGTTCAGCAGAAACAACATCAGAACGATTTCTATATTGCGCGATAACGCTTTCTACTGTTTCATCTCGAGAAATGCGCACGCGCCTGAATCGATTGTCATTTTTAAACTTAACAATGATTTCATCTTTAAGAAAATTAGTATCAAGATTCCCAATTTCAAACGGTTTATTTTCAAATAGATCAATAGGTTTTTTATCTAAAAAATTATTAAAATCAAAACTTGGAAGCTCCGCCAAATTTAAAAAAGGAATCCCGGCAAATAAAAAAGAGGCTAAAAAAATACTTATCTTTTTCATATACATATAATTTATATTTTACTCCCTTTTCTCTTTATAGCAACAATAGATATCCCCAGAAGCAAAACTAATCGCAAATTGTATAATGTATTTTAAATACCAAGGCATGAAAATTAGAGATAATCCTTTGCTGGAACAATATATACATCAAAAGTTAACAATGAGCAGTGTTGCGCTTAAGGGTATCATGCGGACTTTAAATTTAATTTATTCCTACCATATTTAAAACAAAAAATGTTCGACTTCCGAAGTCGAACATTTTACTGATAATTTTTTCGATCTTGTTTATATTAATTTTAAAGCGGAAATCAATTTATTGCGCCTTCCCAAAATTCTTGCGTCGCGCTCTCTGGATAACGGCGTAGATTGCGTATCCAATAAGCGCAAGGATTGCTACAGCAACCAGCAAGCCAACGATAACACTATCGGTGCCGAGTGTTATGATGCTACCGACTCCGGCTAATAGAGGTTGTGATGCTATCGGTTGTGGCGCGGTTGTCGGCTCTTGCACAACTGATGTTTCTTCTTCTAAAACAATCTCTTCTTTAGTTGATTCTACAACAGGAGCCGTCGAAATTATTGGGGTTGCCGAAGTTGGAGTTGATACAGATGTTAGCGGGGGCGTTGACGCTGGTGTTAATTTTGAAACAGCATTAATCGTGTAGTTTCCGCTTATTGAAGCCGAACCGACTGATGCACCCTCGCCTATTATATCAACGCCTGTAAAGCTGATAGAGGCCATACCAGCGCTTCCTGCCTTAACTAATACTGTAAACAACGCTTTGTCTGTTATCACGCAACTTGGCACGCCAATTAAGAAATGGGGATTTGAACAGGTTGGCGAAGATTGCGCCATAACATCGTCTGCTACAATTATACTCTGACAAGTTAAATTATCAAAAACTAATGTGCCTTCAATAGCGCAAACCTTGCTTCCAGATGCATTAAATCCCACAGACACGCTAAATGTGTCTCCAACGGTTTTGGTTAAACTTGCCGGAGAAACATACAAAGAAGGGACCGCGGCGACTGCTGTTCCGACAAAACCAACAACCGATAAAAAGATAATTGCTGATAATATGATTTTTGTTTTAGTGTTTTTCATATTCATATTTTTATTTTATTTATTCCAATTTAACATTAATAAAGCAAAATCATATTTATCAACTTTTCCATCGTGATTTAGGTCAGCTGAACTTGATCCAATTTGACCCCAATCTGCCATTAACACGGCAAAATCATATTTGTCAACTTTATTGTCACCAGTTATGTCGCCTATTTTAGGTGTTGCGGGAGGTGTTCCGCCTCCGCCTCCGCCGCCACTAGAAGCTGAAGACTCCGGAAAATTAATTACATAATCAAACGAAGAGATGCTTGATGTAACACCGTTTCCATAACAGGCAATCGCTTTTAATGTTGATGTTGTAGAAATGGCTATAGGAGCTAAATAAATGTTTGGATT
>JAHIER010000067.1 GCA_018901555.1 Patescibacteria group bacterium | reverse complement strand
TTGCTTTAATTCCACCAATTGCCGCTATTGGCATCGGCATCGCTAAGCTGGATTGGAGTATTGTGAGCGGTTCTTTTATGCTTTTGATTATAAATATTCTGGGAATAATTTTTGCCAGCATGCTTGTTTTTTCTTTAATGAATCTTTATTTAAAAAAGAAGGTGGCCATTGAAACAGCCCAAAAAGAAGATAAAAAATTAGAGCAACAAGAAACTCAAGCAGAAAATAAAAGTGAAAAAAAATAAAAAATTTAAGCCAAAATTCCCGCTGGTTTTAATCTTTGGCAATGAGGTTATCAGATAATCTCTTGACATTTTAATTAAAAAGTATATACTAATAAATAACCTGAAAAGGTCGTTTTTTATTGTCAGTTAAGATTTTTTTGTTAAAATGGATTACGAAAAACTTTTAAACTGTGACACATGCGAAGAGCACAAGGCTCCTGCAGAAGGCGCAGAAACAACCGAAGGGGACGCAGAAGAAAAACCTGCTGAAGAAGCTCCTGCTGAAAACGCTTAGTTTTCACCAAAACAAACCCCCCACCATTCGGTGGGGGGTTTGCGTTTAAACGATTTTTTGATAGGATAAACTCACTGCGGGATTAGTTTAATGGCAAAATATCAGTTTTCCAAACTGAGGTTGGGAGTTCGATTCTCCCATCCCGCACCAGAATACAAATTTTAGAGCTCTTGCCGTTTATAAATCATGGTTTCTGCGGATTCCAACATTTCCCATAACTTTATTTATTGCTTAAAAAAAAGTCTGTGATATTATTTAAAGATGCATGAAAAACCACCAAACACTTTTGAAGTAGGGCCAGAGTTTGTTCCTACTTCAAAGGAAGTACAATCAGCTTTTGAACAATTAATCGGAGAAGAGAAGTACGAGGAAATACGGAAACTTGAAGATGAACGTGGTCTTTACCTATGGGATATTAAAATTCCTGGAGAAGCTGGAGACACAGAATACTCATACATGAGAGCGGGACAATACCCAGAAGGGCGGGCTTCGGCTACCGCTATTCACATTACTTTTTTTGACCAAGAAGGCTTTCCAGTTGGTGGGCATTCAGTGGCTAAGTACATAAATGGAGAATGGAAACTAACTCCTTAGCCTCACATTTTATATAAAACAGGTTCTAACCTATTCCCCTAAAATGCACATAAAATCAAAACCTTTAAAATTTATAATTTCTATTGTTGTCTGCCAAATGGCTGGGGTGATTGGTTCTCTTTTTACGGCGCCGGCTATTAATACTTGGTATGCCACTTTGCAAAGGCCCTTTTTTGCTCCGCCTAATTGGATTTTTGGTCCGGTTTGGATAACACTCTTTTTTCTCATGGGCATAGCTGCTTATCTTGTTTGGATTAAATGGCCAGAAAATAAAAACTCTAAAACCGCTCTTATTATTTTTGATATTCATCTTGTTTTAAATATTCTTTGGTCATTTTTATTTTTCAAATTACAAAATCCTTTTTACGCTTTTATAGAAATAATAGTTCTCTGGGTTTTTATTTTAATAACTATTATTCTTTTTTGTAAAATTTCCAAACCAGCTGGCCTGCTTTTAATTCCTTACATTCTCTGGGTTAGTTTTGCGGGCGTGCTTAATTATTCTTTTTGGCAATTAAATAATTTATCAAAAACCGAAACATCAATAACACAAACTCCGGCTGGTAATGATCTGATAATTTTACTGAATACGATGACGCTCTGGAAATAACAATTTTCTTTAAATAATAAATGAAAAACACCCTGATAATATCGGGGCGTTTTTCATTAGAAGATCTCTCTCGAGAGAAACCTATTATTTAACAGCCTCTTTTAAAGCCTTGGCTGCTCTGAATTTTGGCACTATTGTTGCCGGCACATTTACTGCAGCGCCAGTCTTTGGGTTGCGAGCCTGACGAGCTTTTCTTTGCTTGACTGTAAAGATTCCAAATCCAGCAATAGAAACTTCTTCTCCTTTTTTAAGAGAACCGACAATGGCTTCAACTATACTATCAACAACTTTTTCAGATCCTGCTTTGGTGCCACCAATGACGCCATTAACAACATCTGCTAATCCACTTTTGTTCATATATATAAATATATCTTATTTTATAATGTTTTTTCGACCCGTGCCTTTATAGTAGTATTATATAATAAGGATTTTTTCAAGGCAAACTAGATATCCCCAGTAATTTCAAGCCTATCTGGCATACTCAATAATCCTAGATTCTCTAATAACATTAACTTTTATTTCTCCTGGGTATTTTAATTCACTTTCAATACGATCAGCAATTTCTCGAGCGAGTTTTTTGGCCTCTAAATCAGATATTTTATCCGGAGTAACAAAAATTCTTATCTCTCTTCCGGCTTGAATAGCATAGGTTTTTTCAACCCCCTCAAAAGATCCAGCAATTTTTTCAAGATCTTCAAGTCTTTTAAGATAATTTTCCAAAGTATCTCTGCGCGCTCCTGGTCGAGCCCCGGAAATAGCGTCTGCTACCTGAACAATAACTGATTCTACGGTCTCGTATGGATATTCTTCATGATGCGACTGCATGGCTTTTATAACCGCCTCGTCCATATTAAATTTTTGGAGGATTCTTCGGCCAATATCAACATGAGTTCCTTGAATTTCATGATCCATGGCTTTGCCAATATCATGAAGTAAAGCTGCTTTTTTAGACACATTAATATCAACTCCCAATTCCGCAGCTAACATGCCAGCAATGTGAGCCATTTCTATGGAATGCTGAAGAACATTTTGACCATAACTGGTTCTAAAATAAAGACGGCCCAAAACAGTGAGGAGCCGTGGATCAAGATCAATCACGCCAGTTTCATAGGCAGCTGTTTCTCCTTTTTGTTTAATTAATTTTTCAACTTCTCCTTTTGCTTTTTCTACTGTTTCTTCTATTCGCGCTGGCTGAATTCTTCCATCTAAAATTAAATTTTCTATTGCAATTTTAGCAATTTGCCTGCGCACTGGATCAAAAGAAGAAACAACAATAGAACCCGGCGTATCATCAACAATAATTTCAACACCGGTTGCTTGTTCTAAAGCTCTAATATTTCTTCCTTCTTTGCCAATTATTTTCCCCTTAATATCATCGGAAGGCAAAGAAACACTACTAGTGGTAACTTCAGAGGCAGTTGAGGAAGCCAGCCGTTGAATAACAGAGACTAAAATATCTTTACCTCTTTTTTCTAATTCTTCGCGGCCGATCATTTCTAATTTTTGAATGTGGCCAAGAATATCTTGTTCATATTTTTTCTCCAGGGATTTGAAAAGTTCTTCTTTGGCTTCTATTTCCGAAAGAGAAGCTATTTTTTCTAGTTCTTTTCGTTTTTGCTCTTCAACAACTTCTAATTCTTCTTTTTTAACTCTTAAAATTTCTATTTTTTCTTTTATTTGATAGGTTTCTTTTTCTAAATTCTCTCTTCTTTTTTCTATATTTTCTTCTTTTTGAAGAACTTTTTCTTCAAGTTTGCGTACTTGAACAAGCGCGGCCTTTTCTTCCCGCTTAGCTTCTTCAAGAATTGTTTCAGCTTTTTTAGTTGCTTCCTCTACCGCATGTTGAGCTTTTGTCTTAGCATCTAAAAGAAGTTGTTTTATTTTTAGTTCGGCTGAGCTTTTTAAGCGAAGGGTTACCAATTGGTGAAGAAAATAGCCAATGATTATTCCACCTAAGCCAGAAAAAGCAGCCAAAAGAACGACTTTGGTTAAATTCATAAATTTTGAGCATTTTGTCCGCTCCCGCGATATTTATATTCATTTTTTGGTTTCGAACTGATGCGAAATTAAATAATAAACTAAGTAATTTAATGATAGCAACATCATCTCGCCCTGTCAACTTATCAATGTCAAACACCGAGTGTTTGACAGGAAAACTCATAGTAAGTTAAAATAAAAATACATGAGGAAAATAAAAATAACCCCGGGAGAATATTATCATATTTATAATAGGGGAAATAATAAACAGGATATATTTCTTGATAACAGAGACCGCATTAGATTTTTGTTCCTTATTTTGTTTTTGCAATCATTGGCTAGTTTCCCTCAGATAGGTCGCTCAGTCAGTTTTTATGTCAAACACTCGGTGTTTGACAATATGAACAAAAAAATTGAAAAAATAAAGAAAAAACGACGAGTGAAATTAATAAATTTTTCACTAATGCCAAATCATTTCCATCTTATTATCCACGAATTAAAAGGAGACGGGATTTCTCAATATATGCAAAGAATTTTGAATGCTTATACAAAATATTTTAATGTTAAATATGGCAAATCCGGACATCTCTTCCAGGGACCATTTCAAATCGTTCATATTAAAAACAATGAACAACTTCTCCATCTTTCTGCTTACATACATCGCAATCCGCGAGAAATAAATGAATGGAAAAATAAGGAACATTTATATCCATGGTCAAGCTTTCAAGATATTGCGAAAAAAAATCGCTGGGGAGATCTTTTGATTCCCAACATCTTAATAAAACAATTTTCTAATCCAAAAGAATACAGAAGATTTGTAGATACAAGCGGAACAAAAATGGGCCTTGACGAAAAACACCTTATTTAATTTATTTTAATCCTTGTCAAACACTCGGTGTTTGACATTAATAATGTGTTGTAATAAAGTAAAATTATGAACAAAAAATATAAACCAGTAGTGCTTTTAATTTTGGATGGATTTGGAATTTCGCCAGACAAAATTGGATCTCCTTGGGAAGCAGCTGAACATCCTACTTTTTCTGAAATAGAAAAAGATTATCCACTAACTGCACTGCAAGCTTCTGGGATTGCCGTGGGTCTGCCTTGGGGCAAGGAAGGAAATAGTGAAGTCGGCCACTTAACCATTGGCGCAGGAAAGATTATTTACAATTATTTGCCTCGAATCTCCAACGCCATTAATGACGGGTCTTTTTTAAAAAATGAAGCATTTTTAAGGGCTATTGAACATATAAAAAAGAATAATGGCAATTTGCACTTTTTAGGACTTTTTTCTTCTGGCACTGTTCATTCTTATGAAGAACATCTTTACGCCCTTTTTGGTCTGGCAAAAAATAATGGTGTTAAAAAAACATTTTTGCATCTATTTTCTGATGGAAAAGACGCTTTTCATAAAGAAGGGGCTGATTATTTTAAAAAACTAGAAGAATTACTCGCTTCTAAATACTCTGACATAAAAATTGCTTCGATTATTGGAAGAAGTTTTGCCATGGACAGAGACAACCATTGGGACCGAACAGCTAAAGCTTATAATCTTTTTGTAAAAGGCGAAGGGCAAAAATTTGAAAGCGCCTCATCTTACATAGAAAATCAATATAAAAAAGATTTTTTTGATGACAATATTGAACCGGCCATTTTAAATAATTGCGCAGAAGAAAGCAGAATTAAAGATGGCGATGCTATTATCTTTTATAATTTTCGCGAAGACAGTGAGCGTCAATTAACAAAAGCTTTTTTAGAAGAAAAATTTGAAGAATTTCCCAGAAAAAAACTAGAGAATATAATTTTTGTGAGCATGACTGAATATTATAAAAATATTCCAGCCTTAGTTGCTTTTAAATCAGCCAACATTGAATATCCGTTGGCTAGAATTATTTCAGAAAATGGCCTAACCCAACTTCATATTGCAGAAACAGAAAAATATGCTCATATCACTTATTTTTTTAACGGAGGCAGAGAAAGTGTTTTTGAAAACGAGGAAAGGATGGTGGTGCCATCTTCACGCGCTGTTTCTTATAGTCAAACTCCAGAAATGTCAGCGGAAAAAATAACAGAAATAATTATTTCTGCGCTTGATAAATATAATTTTATTGCTGCTAATTTTGCCAATGCTGATATGGTTGGACATACTGGAGATTTTCACGCTACGGCTAAAGCCTTAGAAGTTCTTGACTCTTGTGTAGGAAAAATATTTCAAAAAATTATTAAATCAAACGCTGTATTAGTAATTACATCTGACCACGGCAATGCTGAAGAAAAACTTTATAAAATTACCGGGCAGAAAAAAACCAATCATTCTATTAATCCTGTACCACTTTATTTAATCGGCAATGATTTTAAAAAAGAGAATCCAAAAACAGAAGAAGAAATAAATAAAGATTATAAGGATGTCAAAGGAACTTTGGCTGACATCGCTCCAACAATTTTAGAACTTCTAAATTTAAAAACTCCCGATTCCATGAACGGATTAAGTTTACTAAAGAGGATTATAAAAACTTAAAACCAAAAACTACTTTCCGTTTTTAGTTTTAAGAATATTATCTATGATGCCGTATTTTTTGGCTTCTTCGGAATTCATAAAAAAATCTCGGTCTGTGTCTTTAGAAATTTTTTTCAATTGTTGCCCTGTATGTTTGGCTAAAATTTCATTTAATTTATCTTTTATTTTAATAATATGCCTGGCTTGAATATCAATATCAACAGCCTGGCCCTCAGCGCCTCCCATAACTTGATGTATCATTATTTCCGAATTGGGCAATGTAAATCTTTTGCCTTTTTGTCCGGCAGTTAAAAGTATGGCTCCGCCTGAAGCAGCCAGGCCTACGCAAATAGTGGAAACATCCGCCTTAATATGATTCATTGTGTCATAAATAGCTAATGTAGCTGTCACTGACCCGCCTGGAGAATTTATATACAAACTTATATCCTTTTTAGGATCTTGCGATTCTAAAAATAAAAGCTGGGCAATAACAGTATTGGCCACAGCATCATTAATCGGACCGGCCAAAAAAACAATCCTCTCCTTTAAAAGACGGGAGTAAATATCATAAGCTCGTTCGCCATATTGGCTTTTTTCTATTACAGTTGGTATTAACATGATTCTAAGAGTCTAAATACTTTTTCGTTGCGTAATATACCATAAGTATAGGCTTTTACTCTTTCAAGGTCAATATTTTGCCCGAAATTTTTATAATATTCAGCCATTTTTTCTGCCTCTTTTTTTGCTTCTTCTTCTGTAATTTCTATTTTTTCTTTTTCAGCAATTTCATTAAGCGCTAGGCCAAATTTAGCTCTTTTTGTGGCTGCTTCTTCATAACTGTTTTTTAATTCTTCTTCGTTCTTTTTTGACTGATTAAGATAATTTTCCCAAGTCAATCCTGTCTGTTTTACATTAACTTTCACTTCTTCTAAAAGTTTTTCTTTTTCTGATTCTATAATAATTTTGGGAACCTCAATTTTTGATTGTTCAATTATTTTTTCCAAAGTTTTGATTCTTTTTTGTTCTCTATTTTTACTCTTTTTTTCTTCTTCAAGATTTTGGTGAAGAACTTTTTTTAAATCATCTAGGGTTTCAAACTTGCCTAAGGTTTTAGCAAAATCATTGTTTAGTTCCGGTAAAATTTCTTCATTTTTTTCATTATTTTGGGCTCGCGATTTTCTTAAATATTCCAAGGTCTGATCAACTTCTTTTTCATCAACTGAAATTTCTTCCTTTTCTTTCATAATTTCACTGGCAATGATTTTATAATCAGCTAATTCTATCTTTGGCATGACAGCGGTTTTTATTTTAAAGCCCAAAGGATTATTTTTGGCCATTTTAGTAATTAAAACTTCAGGCCGACCAATAACTTGAATATCTTTTTCTTTAATAATTTTAATGTATTCTTTTTGAATCGCCATTTCAGCCATTCTTTCCATAATGGCTTGTTCGCCAACTTTTTCAATCAAAATTTTTTCCGGAACCTTGCCGGGCCTAAAACCATCGAGATGAATGTTTTGAGAAAATTCTTTAACAGCCTGCTCCCGATAACTTTCAAAATCGCCGGCGCTAATTTCGCCGGCAATCTCAATTTCCGAGTCAGGAAGTTTGTTAATTTCTATTTCCATATTAATTATTTATATAAACCATGGTCACCGATATCAAGAAAAACAACGTCAACTTTATCAAATTCAAACAAAATCCTATATTTTTTATCAATTGAGAAACTCCATTGATTTTTTAATTTACCATGAAGTTTGTGCGTATCAAGGCTCGAATCAAATGGGTCTTTCCTGAATAAAGTCTCTTTTTCTTCTGCTTTTATTTTTGTTTCAAAAGATAATTTTTTATAAGCTCTCTTAAATCTCGGGTGATAAAATATTTTCATAATTACCGAAATTCCTTAAGTGAACGAAGGGTCGGCAATTTATCCGCCTTCTTTAGTTTTTGGGCCTCTCTGGACCATCGTAAAACATCCTTCTCGGTTACTCGTCCTCTTTCTTCTTTTTTAATTTCCAAAAATTCCTCATATTCTTTGCGGGGAATAACCACTAGATCGTCATTTTTTATTAAATTTTTAGGAATAGTAATTGTAGCCATATAAATATGGTATCATAATCAACATTCAAGTCAATCGTTGTTTTGCTTCACTGAGGGACATATTACAACTTGACTAAATATTTTAAATTTGCAATTATAAAGCCAGATAAAAAGGAGGTGAATCGTTGTGGCTAAAAAAAGAAAAAAGAAACGAATGAAAAAGGGAAGGGGACCAAAAACACTTGAAGATATGCTGAAAAATATTGATCTCACAAAACCATCAGCACCGAGACCGCCGACTGATATAAGGCCGGGGCGCTGTGGCGGATGCGATCTTCGAATGGATCCGCTCATGGGTTGAGGTCTTCGCCGATATTAATTTACAGACAGGGCTGCTGAGCAGCCCCATTTTTTTACAAGGAGATAAAAATGGAAAATACATGGAAGCACGCCCCTCAACATATTCTAATTCCTTGGAATTTCTTTTAAATGCAACTCTGCAATGTCTGCAAAAAAGAT
>JAHIER010000066.1 GCA_018901555.1 Patescibacteria group bacterium | reverse complement strand
ACGAGCTTCCAACCCCTGTCCTTTGTACAACGGGCCAATTTCTAAATCATCCTTGCGCTTAAATCCAAGAAGATCGTATGCATACGCGTGTTGCTCGTGATAATCAATCTGCCCGACATAAGGAGGTGAGCAAAAAATACCTGATATTTTTTGCTTTTTTAAAATTTTAGAAAATTCTGGATTTTGTTTTTCTATTTTCTTAAAAATATTTATTTCCCTTGAATCACCAGCCAAAATAGAATAATGGACGGACTTGCGTAATCTATTAAATTCTCTGATTCTGCTTAAGGTATCAAGAGTGTAACGATTTAACATACTCGTTATCGAAAAAAGAGGCTTGCAGATTTTTTTATGCTTGAAACAGTAATAAGTCGTAAGTTGAGGTTCTTTGAGAGTTGCAAGGTCACTATGTGTAGTTGCACGGCATGACCTAATCGTTCTACTCAAAATAAGCGCGAGAATTTTTCGGGTTTTAATATCCTTTTCCCGTTTGATTGTTTGGAAAACATGGTCTATTTCACGACGAACATTATCCATAAACCAAATATCAAGAAAAGAGTCGGATTTGTCCTGTTTTAGCTTAATTGAATACTTTTTGAGTAATTTCTGATAAATGGACAGAAACTCCTTCTCTTTTTCTATGGCAAATTTATTTTCATCAAAGTTTCCTTGATTAACTTTGTATTTGAAGTTATGACTTGGAAAGTGTACTGAGTTAAATTTGGCAAGTTCGGCCAAAAGTTCATTTTCAAAATCCTGAATTTTATTGTCATACTCAAAAGAATCAAATGAAGTAAGCAATTTCTTAATCGCTCTTTGTAAATATTCGTCGTCATAGTGTGTCGCCTTACAACTTGAGATCATGCAGTTAAATTCAGAAACATCTATACCAACGGAATGAATGCCCATTTCGAGCGATTGAATAATTGTCGTCCCAGAACCCAAGAATGGATCGAGGATAATATCACCTGCCTTAAAATAGGCTTCTTTCTTAAAATCGTCAGTATGGCTATCTATAAAATATTCAACAAGCTGTGGAATGTATTTGCCTTTGTATGGATGGAGTCGGTGAACATGTTTTGTAGTATCTACCTCTTTTAAATTATCAAAAGAAAGCGTCCAATTTAAATCATTGCCAAGATTTTTTTTCCAATTGATTTCACGCTTTCCATTGTAAGATTCGTAATATTTTTTTAAATCACCTAAATCAACCATGGTAGAACCATTTTCTCCATGCTTTTTAACCTTGCCATATTGAACAAGGTAAGAAATATTCGTCGGCGACACTTCTTTCTCTAGATAGTTGGTTGCCCATTTTGACGCTTCTGGTATAGATAGTAAAGACATAGTTTTATTTTATCAAATCCTCAACTTTAACTCCAAGCATTTTGATAATTTCCACCATTGTTTTTATTATACGATTTTATGGCGAAAAACAGAAACGGAAGGGGCGAGATTCGAACTCGCGATGCCTTGCGGCATATTCGCTTTCCAAGCGAACGCACTAGACCACTATGCGACCCCTCCAAGATAATTTTTCAACCTTTATCTTTATAGTATTTCTCGTATGTCTCATTAATAAGACGCTCCTGTTCACCTGGCATCATTTTTTCAAAAAGCGGGCTTAATTCCAAGACTTCTTTGATATCTTTTTTTATCTTTTCTTCACTTAACGGCGTTCCTGAATTTTTTATTTGCTCTAAATTTTCCATACTATTAAATTACTCTAAATCTCCATTCCTTTCAAGGCAGTTATTCTCTCCTCCACTGGCGGATGTGTCATGAACAAACTGCTTATCTTTTTTCTGCCAAAAGGATTTGAAATGTAAAGATGGGCAGTTGCTTTATTGGCTTTTTGCAATGGCATTTGATATTGAGAAATTTTTTCCAATGCTGAAGCAAGGCCATCCGGATATCTTGTTAAAAGCGCGCCTGAAGCATCAGCCAAAAATTCCCTTTTTCTAGAAATAGCCAGTTGAATAAGCGAAACAGCAATGGGCGCCAATATAGCTAAAACAATTCCAATAATCATCATTATTACCTGCGCTCTTCCATCTCCTCTGTCTTTGCCTCTTCCGCCCAAAAAAGTGAAACGCAAAAAGAAATCTGACAAGAGCGCCACAAAACCAACCAAAACCACCACGATAGTGGAAATTAAAATGTCGCGGTTGCCAATATGAGAAAGTTCGTGAGCAATTACTCCTTCTAATTCTGTTTTATTTAATTTTTCCAAAAGACCAGAAGTAACAGCCACCACTGCATGCTCTTTGTTTCTGCCAGTTGCAAAAGCATTAGGAGCTGGATCATTAATAATATAAATTTTCGGATTTGGCAGACCTGCTGTAATGCAAAGATTTTCTACAATGTGAAAAAGTTCGCGATTATTTTCATGGGAAATTTCTTTTGCCCCGCTCATTTTTAAAACAATCTTGTCAGAATACCAATAGCTAAAAAAATTCATCAGCAAACTAAAAGCCACGGCAACATATAAAATTGCAGGGCTTTCAAGCGCCTGGCTGAACACCCAGCCGATGGCAATAACAACAACGAAAAACAAGGTCATCAAAAACCATGTCCTGCGAACATTTTTATCTTGTTGAGTATAAAGAGTCATATTTATTATTTCTTATAAACTTTATCGTGATGGTCAAAATCCAAAAATCTTACTTCCCTTTCTTCTTCGTTAATTCTGTAAACTAAAACAAAATGACCAATATGCACTCGTCGCCGGTTTTTTAATACATTTCCAAGAGGTTTGCCAAAATACGGATTATTGGCTATATCAACCAATTTTTCCTTAATCCTGTTATATAGAACGCTGTCTTTCTTTTTTAATTTTTTAAGAATTTTTATAAAATCTCCGGAAAATACTGTATCAAATGGTTTACTCATTTTTGAATGATTATTTTAAATTCCGCAAATATTTCCTCATTTCTGCCACACTAGAAAATCTAATACATTTGCCTTTGTTAATTTCAGCATCTATCCTCTCTAATTTCTTTATATATTCCGGCCTAACCTCTCTATCTTCTTCTGCATCAAGAAACATCTTTTGTAACAGACTCACTTTCTTTTTTAATTCCTCTTGAGTCCTCACAATTTTTGAATATTCACTTTTAGGAATAGTAATAGTAGCCATATTTATATAATACAAAAACTGCCCTAAAAATCAACTTTAACGGGTTCGCGCGCCTCAGCGTCTTCTTCCAATTCAAAAAATTCTCTTTTAACAAAATTAAAAACTTTGGCAATGAAGTTTGACGGGAATGATTCAATTTTAATATTGAGATCGCGGACATTGCCGTTGTAAAATCTGCGCGCTGCCTGAATTTTATTTTCTGTGTCAGAAAGCTCGCGCTGAAGTTCCAAAAAATTTTCATTAGCTTTTAATTGCGGATAATTTTCAGCCACAGCAAAAAGAGACTTTAAGGTGCCGGCCAACATATTTTCCGCCTTGCCCTTTTCCGCAACACCCTGCGCGCCCATAGCAGCGGCGCGAGCTTTTGTGACTTTTTCAAAAAGTTCACGCTCATGAGTAGCATATCCTTTTACTGTTTCCATTAAATTAGGAATCAGGTCATATCGTCTTTTAAGCTGAACATCAATATCAGCCCAAGCCTCTTTGGCGCGATTAATTAATCTTATAAAACCATTAAATGTGCCGATTATCCATCCGAGAATAATGGCCGCGACTGCAATAATAACCCAAGTTAATATAGTCATAATATTATGGAGGTTGAACCTCGATAGTTACTAATAATACTTATATTATATCAAAAAAATAAGGGCTCAGCAACGAGCCCCTGTGACCATACGAAAAGTATGCAATTGTTCTTTTGTTAATTTTGTATTTTTAGGAGGAAGAATAAATGGATTTTGGTCACAATTACCGCATTTGTCCCCGCCATCAGGATTCGGAGTTCCACAATGCGGACAAATAAAACCTAACCCTTTTGGATCCCATTTCATAATAAACCCCCTTTAAAAACTTTCTGCTTGAATTATATCAAAAATAAGTCGTTTTGTCAACCACTTAATATCCCATATCCATTCCTCCGCCAGGCTGGGCTGAAGGAGCTGATGGCTTAGGTTTTTCAACTATTGCCACTTCTGTGGTTAAAAGCATGGCTGCGGCAGAAGCGGCATTCTGCAAACCAACACGAGTCACCTTAACTGGATCAATGATGCCAGCTTTTAACATGTCGGCTACAATAATATCTGCATTAGCATTATATCCTTTATTAGAATTTTTATTTTTAACAACTTCTTTTTTAATTTCCGCAACAATTACTGCTCCTTCTTTTTTGCCGGCATTATAAACAATCTGCCTCATCGGTTCTTCAATGGCCCTTAAAAGAATTTCAAAACCCGCTTCAAATTCTTTTACAATATCTTTTGACGGAGATTTTATTTTTCCTTCTTTAAAACTTTCCCAGACTAAAGCGCCGGCCTTAACTAAAGCCACTCCGCCACCAGGCACAATACCTTCTTCAATGGCCGCCTTAGTAGCATTAACAGCATCTTCAATTTTTAATTTTTTATATTTCATTTCAGTTTCTGTGGCTGCTCCTACTTTTATAATCGCCACACCGCCTGAAAGCTTAGCTAATCTCTCCTGTAATTTTTCTTTATCAAAATCAGAATCAATTTTACTTATTTGATTTTTTACCTGTTCAATTCTTTTTTCAATTTCTTCTTTCTTGCCCTTGCCACCAATAATTGTAGTTTCATCCTTATTGGCAATTATTTTTCTGGCTCGTCCCAACATGTTTAATTCAGCATTTTCAATTTTAATTCCTATTTCTTCGGAAATAACTTTACCGCCAGTCACAATGGCTAAATCCTGAAGCATTTCCTTTCGGCGATCGCCATAACCAGGCGCTTTTACGGCTAATGTGTTGAAAGTCCCGCGCAACTTATTAACAACCAGAGTGGCCAGAGCATCGCCATCAAGATCTTCAGCAATAATAACCAATTCTTTTTTCCCTGATTT
>JAHIER010000065.1 GCA_018901555.1 Patescibacteria group bacterium | reverse complement strand
TGTAGAGGTTTTATTTTTGTCATAATTATTATTTTATCCATTTTATCTCCAATGTCAAGAGGCAAAAAAAACGCGCCTTGGCAGGCGCGCATATTCTATTACAAGGAAGGCGATACAACTAAAAATATTTTTTCCTCACCAATAATCAAATCCGGGCAATCAGCAGGACTTTTACGAACAATTATTTTTTCTCTTGCCAATCTATCATCGCGAAAAAGCCACGGTTCGGTATCGTCTACGGCGTCAATAAAAATCTTCTTGCCTCTTTTGCATTTCTTGCAGGATAATCCAATAGTTGCACCTTCGCTTGGAAAAAAAGAAAATCCGTTTTTCTCAAAATTAAAACTCATTTCTTCAGATCCACAAACACACTCTATCATTTTGCCAAAAACAGATTTTTCATCTCTTAAATCAAATTCTCTGCGCAAATTTCTTTTATTCAGCCATGGGCTCCGCAGGTCTGCTCGGTTAGACAAAACAATTATTATCTTTTCTCTTCCACACCTGCAAGACAAAATCATTGTCGGAAAATGAAATTTATCAACTTGATTAAATTTGACCCTGAAATAATCCTTTCCACAAACGCAATGATATTTCGGCATAAAGCATAAATGGTTATAAAATACTATCAATGCATTCTCATGATCAAAACCTTTGTCATTTACACCTTTTAGAGTGGCTAGACCTAAAAAATTAGGCTCCGGGCATCTTGGTTTTCCAGGATATTTTCTTACAGAATTCGCTCTTCTGTCTAAAATATCGCATCCAGCACAAGCCACGGGAATTATTTGTGACGGGCAATTCCTAATACCCTGCAGATAATCATTAATATTTGATTTTTTCTCCACAACAACCTCCTTGTCATTTAAAGATATCTGTTAAATTCTTATCAGTTATTACTGAAAATGTAAAGGTGTCGGAAACTAAGTTTCCGACATGGTAAGAAAAAGGGCTCCTTTTGGGAGCCTTATTTTATTTTATTTCTTTTCTTGCTTTGTCGTGCAAGGCAGCAAGACCGGCAAGTAAAGTTATTTGCTGCATTGGAGTATCTACATTATGGCAACTAAATTCATATCCATTATCTTTTTCTATATATCCACTTTGAGGATGAAGTCCGCATGCATTTCCAGGACAACTTACATTGAGCCAGCCATTATTATCTGCCACATAAGCCCTGAAATCATGCTCTAAATACTTATCCTTTCCGAACATATGGAAATAAGTCCTTTTCATTGCTTTCTGCATCTCAATCATGATCGCGTGCTTCCCAAAAGAGCCGAGCCATTTAACCAATGGCACGCTATACATTCCTGCAAGAGATCCGCCGTGCATATCTTTGTGTGTAATCGTTTGCACAAGCAATAATTGTGGCTTCAAGCAAGAAGTATTGCCTTCATAAAAATATGATAACATAGAGAAAACTGTAAAACTTGCCGAGACGGAATAAGCGTTTTGCCAATCATAGACATATTCTTTTCCTTTACCATTACAAAACAAACATTTTCTACCAAGAAACTTATCTTCTCCAGAACCCTCGCAATAACCGCATTTCTTTCCGCTATCTTTTTTTACTTTAGGAATTTCTATTACAAACTCATAAAATCCATCTTTTATGCCTCGGAATTTAAAAATCCCTTCAAATCCGAAATCCCTGCCAAAATCACCGGAAAATTTCTTAAATCTAAACCCTTCTTTGAACTCCTCAATTATGGGCGCATTCTCAGGAATCGCACCTTTCTCTTTTACAAAATCTTCATGCACTTTTAATATTATAGCCGGGATTTTTTCCGCAAAAGACAATTCATACCAGCAAGGCACATCTTCCCGAATTATAATCCTCATAATCTTACCTCCTTGTCATTTAAAGATATCTGTAAAAATTCCTATCAGTTATTGCTAAAAATGTAAAGGTGTCGGAAACTAAGTTTCCGACATGAACTGGCGCATGGCGAATTATCCACAATGTCAAGAAATACAATCCTGCGAAGGACCCTCCTTCGCGAAATTTGTCCGTCAACAAAGACATCTTATCCACAGTGTTAAAAACCGGAAACGGTTTATAATAAAAATAGATAAGAACATTATTTTAATATTTAATTTAAGGAGGTGTATTTTGTTTAAATTTGGCATAAACGGCAATAGTATTGAAAATATAGCTTCAAAAAGAATAAAAATTTTATGTTTGTGCGGAACAATTATCTCCGTGCCATTAACTCCGTCGCCATTCAACTGCGAAAATCCAAAATGTG
Organism: Patescibacteria group bacterium; assembly: GCA_018901555.1. Lineage (GTDB taxonomy): Bacteria > Patescibacteriota > Minisyncoccia > UBA9983 > UBA9983 > JAHIER01. The sequence continues at coordinate 253 of JAHIER010000065.1, read as the reverse complement.
ATATAAAATATATACGCGACAAAGATGAAATATTTAGAATAATAGAAATGACCTTTTTAAAAATAGTAACTGCTTAAAAAAGAAAAAAGCCTCCTGCTTACAGCGGGAGGCCATTTATTTTTATTTAACTGCAGAAGATGAGATACATGGGTAATACCCCTCATTTGCCTAACCCATATTTTTATTGCCAAAAATTTGATTTTAGTGTAAGAATAAGAATAGAAAATATTTAAAAACAAAAAAAGGAAGGTGG
>JAHIER010000064.1 GCA_018901555.1 Patescibacteria group bacterium | reverse complement strand
CGATGCTTTAAAATTAATTGATAAAAATTTAGTTGTTAATATTTATGGTAATGAGACAGGGGAATATTATGACAGAATTAAAAAGGAGGCCGGCGAACTGGCTGTTTTTCGCGGGGATGTTCCAAATTATAAAACACCAGAAATTTATAATCAGCATGAAATTTTTGTTAATCTGACAAATTCAGGATCTTTAGACAAAACAATCTTTGAAGCTATGGCTTGCGGTTGTTTGGCAATTGTTTCTAACAAGTCTTTTTTAAAAATTTTTCCAACACAATTAACTAAATTGCTCATTTTTAAGGAAAATGATTCCAAAGATTTGGCAAATAAAATCATTAATCTTAATAATTTATCAGATGACAAAAAAGAAGAAATAAGAAAAATCTTAATAGGAATTGTTAAAAACGAACATAGTTTAAATAAGCTCAGAGATGATTTAAGTGGTATAATTTCAATATATGAGGATAAAAGATAAATTCGTTTCTTTTTTCTATAAGATTGGACTTCTTTCTAAGATGGGCAGAAAGGATTTTGATATATATCTTGAAAAATACAGTTCTTCTGAAAAAACTCTAGATATTGGTTGCGGTGGAAGTCCTTATAAAAAGTTTTTTCCTAATAGAACAGCAGTTGATATTATAAATCATAAGGATGTTGATGTGGTGGCTGATGTTCATAATCTTAGTATGTTTAAAGATGCTGAATTTGAAAATGTGCTTTGTACTGAAGCGCTTGAGCATTTTTATAATCCATTTCTGGCAATTTCAGAAATAAAAAGAGTTTTAAAAAAAAATGGTATTTTGATTTTAACAACCAGATTTATTTTTCCATTGCATGAAGTGCCTAATGATTATTTTCGTTTTACTGAATATGGCTTGAAATATTTGCTTAAAGATTTTGAAATTATGGAATTAAAAAATGACGGCAATACCATAGAGACGCTGGGAATTTTATTTCAAAGAATAGGTTATCAGTGTGATACTTTGTGGTTGAAACCATTTAAGGTTTTTTGGTTTATTACAGCCAAACTAATAAATATTTTTTCCTTTGTTTTAACTAAACAATATGGTGAAATAAACCAGAAAAATATTATTGAAAATATTATGACTTCAGGCTATTATATTGTTGCCAAGAAAAAATAAAATGAAGATAATTTATATTGCAAATTTTAGATTTCCAACTGAAAAAGCCCATGGTATTCAAATTGCTAAAATGTGTGAAGCTTTTGGTAAAATTGGAGTTGATTTGGAGCTTGTTGTTCCCAAAAGGGGGAATTATGAAGATCCTTTTGATTTTTATGGAATTGAGAAAAATTTTTCTATTAAAAGAATTCCAACTTTAAACATTTTTCCTTCTTTATATTTAGGTTTTGTTTTTTCATCATTTTTTTTTGGGCTAGCTTCATTTTTTTACGTTTTTTTTAAAAATAGAAAAGATATTATTTATTCAATGGACTTGGATCCGATTTCTTTTCTTTTCATTCCATTTTTATGCAAACCTTATTTTTTTGATCTGCATGGGCCAAAGAAAAAAAATATATTTGTCAACTTTCTTTTTAAAAAAATTAATGGCATTGTTACCATAAATGAGGCTGTTAAAAAAGATTTGCTTGAAAATTTCAATTTTTTAAAAGATAAAATAATTGTTTGTCCAAATGGAGTTGATCTGGAAAAAAATTTTAAGGGCACAAAAGAAGAAGCTAGAAAAAAACTAGATTTAAAACTAGATAAAAAATTAGTTGTTTATACCGGCAGTTTTTTGAACTGGAAAGGCATTGAAATAATTATAAAATCCGCCCAAAATTTGAATGATGTGATTTTTTGTTTAGTAGGAGGCACGGAAAAAGATATTAAAGAAAAAATAGTATTACCTCAAAATGTTAAATTGATTAGTAGAAGAGATTTTAAGGAAATGCCTTTATGGCGCGCAGCTGCTGATATTCTTGTTGTTACAGGAACTAAAAAAGACAAATATTCTTTCTTCTATACTTCCCCCATGAAATTATTTGAATATATGGGTTCAAAAAAGCCTATTATTGCAAGCAGGACTCCGGCTATTGAGCAAATTGTCAATGAACAAGAAGTTTTTTTTCATGAGCCAGATGATGTTCAAAGTTTTGTTGATCAGGTAAAATTTGTTTTTAATAATTCTAATCTTTCTCAAAAAAAAGTAGAAATAGCCTATAATAAAGTTAAAATTTTTTCCTGGGAAAATCGGGCAAGAAAAATTTTAGAATTTATAAAAAGTAAAATATAAAATGAAGATAGGAATAATTTTGCATCCATATGAAGAAGGGAAAATGGGCGGATTAAGCCGTTATATTTTTGAATTAACCAAAGCCATTTTGGAAATTGATAAAAATAATGAATATATTCTTTATACCAAAAGAAGGCCGAGATTGCCGTTGTCTTTTTCGGGAAAAAATTGGCAGCAAGCGACCTTGGGATTCGGTAAATTTTGGAGGGAACTGGGTTTTTTATTTGCGCCCAAAGCTGATGTTTATATTTTTGCCACATCCATGCTGCCGTTATTCCATAAGCTTAAAAAAACAATTGTCGTGGCGCATGATTTTCCTTATCAATATTTTAAAGCAGATAATTTTAAACAAAGAATTATCAATTTTTTCTTAAACTATCTTCATAAATATTCGTTAAATAAGGCAGATAAAGTAGTAGCTATTTCAAAATATACAAAAGAAGAAATAAAAAAATTGTTTGGAGTTAATGATAATAAAATAATAATTATTTATAATGGTTTTAAAAATGTTTGCGAAAGCAAGCCAGCTGATATGAACATTACTAAACCATATTTTCTTTCTGGTGGTTCTATAAAATTAAGAAAAAATACTCTTGGCACAGTTAAAGCTTTTAATGAACTAAAGAAAAAATATAATCATCCGCACAAGCTCATTATTTTTGGGAAAACTGGAAATAATTATTATCAAGAAGTTTTGAATTTTGTAAAAAAGGAAGGAATGGAGAAAGAAATTATTTTTTTCGGCCATGCTAATGATTCTCAGCTTTCATATCTTTATCAAAATGCCGAAGCTCTAGTTTTTCCAAGCTTGATTGAAAGTTTTGGATTTTTGGTTTTAGAAGCAGCAGCCTGCGGTACGCCAGTCATTACTTCTAAAACCGGAGGAGTTTCAGAAGTTGTTGAGGATGCGGCCATTACAATTGATCCTTATAATTATAATGAAATTACCGAAGCCATGAACCAAATTATTTCTGATAAAAAATTAAAACAGGAACTTATTGAAAAAGGATTAAAAAGATCAAAAGATTTTTCTTGGATAAAAACTGGTCAAAAATTTATAGAATTAATTAATTCTATATAAAAATAAAAATATTTTTTATGACAAATCCTGAAAAAAATTATTCTTTTCTAAAAACATATATTAAGGGCGAAGCTCTAATCGGTTTTTGGAATATAATTTCTAAAGGGTTGGGGGGGATTAGCTCAATTTTAATAATTGCGAATTTGGATGTATATAAATATGGAGTTTTTCTTTTAGTAATTTCTTTTTATTCACTTATTGCCGATCTTTTTTTGGGCACCTTGGTTGGTTTAGTTTTTAACGATATAAACAGATTTATTGGAGAAAAAAAAGAAGAAAAAGCAAAAAAATTATTCAAGGAGTTTTTTATAATACGCGGTATTATTGCAATTATTTTGTTTTTATCAGTTTTTTTTGGCGCTGATCTAGTAGCCAATTTTTATGGACAAGATATTGCTATTTTGTTTAAAATTCTTTCCCCGTTGTTTATCATAGATTTTTTCTATGTTTCCATGAGAAATTTGTTACAGTCAAGGCTTTATTTTGGCTTAACATCTTTTCGACCAATTCTTTATAAAGCAGTAAGATTAATTTTTATTCTTTCTTTCGTCTTTTTCTTTGTTCTTGACGCAAAAAATTTGCTTATTGCCCATGTCGTGTCTTCTTTTTTAGTAACGGTTGTTTTTGTCAGCCCATTTATTAAAGCATACAAGCCATGGAAGACAATCAAAGAATCTTCAGATAAAATATTTTTGAATATTATAAAAACATATGGGAAATGGCCGATTTTCAGCAATTTTTTGTCTCAGGCTTCGAGCAATATACAGCCATGGTTTATAAGATTTTTCGTTAATACAGAAGCTGTGGCTGTTTTTAGCGTTGCAGAAAGTTTGTTTAGCGCTGTTAAGGCCTTATTTCCAGTTGCCACTCTTTCTACGCTTATACCAAGAGAAGTTTCCAGCAAAAAAAGAATTGGCGATCTTTTAATAAGGGGAACAAAATATCTAACAATTTTCGGAATTCTTTTGGGCATTGTTGGATTTTTTGCTGTTCCACCAATGGTCAAAATATTTTTCCCTTCCTATGAGTCTTCAATTCCGCTTTTTAAAGTTTTACTCTTGCTTCTTCCTATCATGAGTTTTAGAAGTTTATCTTCAACCTTTTTGGTGGCATTGCGCAGACAGAAATTTATTTTCTTTTCCAATATCTTTAAAAATGTTCTTAGTTTTATTTTGCCGGCGCTCTTTCTTTATTTGTTTGGAGTTTTAGGTCTCGCTATTGAGCGCATAATTTTTTCTATAATTATTGGTGGATTAATGTATGTTTATTTATTAAAAAAGGAAGTTCATCCTTCTTTTTGGGCAGGCCTGTTTTCTTTCAATGAGCAAGATAAGGTTTTTGTAAAAAACCTTTATCAAAGGAGCATTTCCTTTGCAAAAAAATCAATTTTTCCAGGATGTTAAATTTCGTCCGGTCATTTTTTCTAATTCTTCTATATCGTTAAGCAGTTTTTCTTTTAATTCTTTTTCTAATGATTTATCAATGATATTTTGTGAATCATCGACGGTTTTCAGCCGGCCGAATTTTTGTTCTGGATTTCTTGTATTGAGTTGCGCGAAAAACCTCATAATTTTTTTGAATTGCAAGATTTGAAGAGGTTTTCTCAGAAAACTTTTTTTGTATAGATAAATAATTTTATTTATAATATTTTGTATAAAAATAGAATAAAATTTATCAGGGTCGCGATAATCCGATTTTTTATTTAAATTTGACGGAATAAAATTTTTATCTACACCTAAAAATTGATATAAAGACTGGATTAATTCCAACGGTTTTTCTTTTATATCTTCAAAAAACATAATATAGATGTTTTCTCTTGGAAAAAATTCAAGATATTTTTTTATATATTTTGCGTAAAAACCTCGTTCCAGATATTTATATTTATCATTAGGCAAAATAATATCTTTGAAATTATGATGATGCCCAATATTACTGTTTTGTTTTTGAAATAAAAAATGATTATGAGCTCGTTCTACCGGATCTCTTAAACAGATTAATATTTTAGTATCAGGAAAATCTTTTTTGATTCTTTGGGCCACCTCTTCAGAATAAAGATAATCAACACTCCACTCGCCTTTAATAGTATTTGGTTGGCAATGAGTGAATTGTTTTTTTAAATAATTAAGTCCGCGTTGATATCTTTTATCAAACATAAAAAAATGAAATTCTTTTGTCTTTGAAAAACAAATTTGCGGATGCTCATCAAGGCACCGAGAAATCCAAGTAGTCCCGCTTCTGGGCGCGCCTATTCCCACGAAGTCTAATTTGAAATCATTGTTCATAAGTGATAAATTGATAATATCAATTTTATATGAGGACAATCTTTATTACAAGTTTCCATGGCTTAGTTTCCCGCGTTTTGCAGAGCGGTTTGCTGGATTTGCTGAAAAAAGACGAGGAATTAAGAATTGTTATTTTAGTTCCTGATTTTAAGAAAGATTATTTTATTAAAAATTTTTCTGACAAGAGTATTATTATAGAAAGTGTTAGTGAAAAAGAACTTTCTAAAAAATCTCTTTTTTTTCACAAAATCTCTTTTTTTCTGCTTAATACAAAAAGCATGAAAATTATCAGGCGATCGTATAGGGATTATACAAATTATCCAAGATTTTTATTAACTCAGTCCACTGCTGTTATTTTGGGGCGATGGAAATTGATAAGGAATCTTTTCCGCCAGATAAATTATTATTTTTCCGGCAAACCTATTTTCAAAGATCTTTTTGAAAAATATAAGCCGGAATTAATTTTTTCTATGGATGTAAAGCATCCGTTTGATACAGAATTGTTAATTGAAGCAAGAAAAAGAAAAATTTTTACAATAGCCATGGTCCGTTCCTGGGATTATTTGACAGCAAAGGGTATTACAAGAGTGATGCCTCACAAAATGATTGTTCATAATGAAATTATAAAAAATGAAGCCATAAAATATGCTGATATGAATCCGGAAAATATTGAAGTAATTGGCATGCCTCATTTTGATCCGTATATTAATTATCCTCGTTCTGAGAAAAAAGAATTTTTTAAAAAAATAAAAGGCGATTCTGACAAGCCATTGATTCTTTGGGCTCCGTTAGGAGATAAATTTTCTGATTTAGATTCGCAATTTTTTGAAATTTTGTGCGAAGCAATAAAAAAAGAAGAATTGCCTAAAGATTTGCAAGTTTTAGTAAGAGTTCCGCCCGGAGACACGCTTAATTTGCATGGCCTTAAACCTTGCCCAAATTTAATTTTTGATTATCCGGGTTCTGGTTTTGAGGGAATGCATCGCAAGGCTAATGAAATGAGCCTTGTTGACTTGCTTCATCTTGCTGACTCCCTTTTTTATAGCAGTTTAGTTGTGACTTGCGCTTCTACTATTTGTATTGATGCAACGGTTTTTGATAAGCCTATAATTTATCTTGGTTTTGATGCAAAAGAAAAGAGGGATTATTATGAGAGTATTATTAATCATTATGACTATGATCATACTAGGAACATTTTAAAAACAAACGGCGTTGAAATTGCTATTAGCAAACAGGATTTAATAAAATTAATTAATAAATATTTAAAAAATCCTGAATTAAAAAGAGAAGAAAGAAAAATAATTGTCAAAGAACAATGCTGGAAATTTGATGGCCAGGCCAGCCAGAGATTGGCTGATTATATTTTATCGTTTTTAAAATGAAAATGAGCCCATTTTTAGAAAAAATTAGAATATATATTTTGATCAAGCTTTCTTTTTTATTTTATCCGATTTTT
>JAHIER010000063.1 GCA_018901555.1 Patescibacteria group bacterium | reverse complement strand
GCTTCTCATCTGCCCTAAAGACTTGAAACGGCCATATTAGTCCTAAGACGCTAGCATCTATGCCCGTATCAGATAACTTATTAATAATTTTTGGATAATAATCAAGCTTGGTATTTTTTATAATTTTTATAATTTCATTACTACACTTTAACCATTTCTTTTTTCCTAACATTTTATATGCGGCTTTTAATCCAAAAGCACTTGCTGTCAGAGAATAAGTTAAATTATTTTTCTTTTTAGGCGAGGTGCTAGTTTCTTCCCACAGATCATAAGTCTGAATTCTGAAATGAGTTACTTGCCAATTTTTACATAAACCATCAGCAAGAAGTTGGACAGTTTTTTTATAATCTTTGTCAGCCTTACTATTATTTTCCGTAAGAGCCCACAGGAGGGCTCCAGCTTGATCTGGTTGATACTGGGCTCTACGTTGTTTATTCCCAGGTCCGTTTGTTGCGTAGCGTCGGAGAAGTATTCCTGTTTCTGAAAATCCCTCTGCTCTTTCAAGGAGCCATTTTATAAAAGATTTTTGTATATCATAAAGCCCAAGCAAATTAGCTGCATGTATAGAAAAAGCTGCATCTCTGGACCATACGTAGCGATAGTTCACAACATTTTTGGGATAATATTCTTTGTCAGTATTTGCAGCCACGATAGCTCCATTTTCTAGAGAGTTGCTCAGTAAAACTTTTTTACTTATTCCTAATAAGTGTTTTATTTTATTATTCATATTTTAAATTATAACATATACTTTTACACAAAATTTAGAATCAACTTCAATTCTTTTTTAATATTTAACCAATCTAAAGTTCCCCGCCTGCATCAGCCATGCTAAAAGCATTGCGGGCAAGTAAACGCATCCTACCGCCGGAGTCAAATTGGATAATACGAGTTAAAATTAATAACTTTCAAGTTTGCGGAGTTTTTCGTGCTGACGAATTCGTTCAATAGCTTTTGCTTCAATCTGCCTGATTCGCTCTCTGGTAACTCCAAATTCTTTTCCAACTTCTTCCAATGTATGAGTTACCCCGTCTTTCAATCCAAAACGCATCATTAAAATTTTCTGCTCTTTTTCACTTAAATCTTTCATGATTTCAGCAATCTGATCTCCTAATAATTTCAAAGCAGCATCCTGATCAGGCGATGGAATTTTTTCTTCTTTTATAAATTCTCCGAGGGTTGAATCTTCGCCTTCATCGCCAATCGGAGTTTCTAAAGAAATAGTTTCCTGGTCAATTTTTTGAATATGATGGACTTTTTCAACTTCTATATTCATTTCAGCAGCAATTTCTTCCGGCAATGGATCACGGCCTAAATCTTGCGCCAATCTTCTAATCACTTGTTTATATTTAGTAATTGTTTCAACCATGTGAACCGGAATTCTAATAGTTTTAGCTTGATCAGCGATGGCTCTGGTAATAGCCTGCCTTATCCACCAAGTAGCATAAGTTGAAAATTTATATCCCCTTCTCCAGTCAAATTTTTCCACTCCCTTAAAAAGCCCGAGGTTCCCCTCTTGAATCAAATCTAAAAGAGTCAGGTCCGGACTTCGGCCAACATATTTTTTAGCAATAGAAACAACCAAACGAAGATTGGCCCTGATTAACCTGTTCTTTGCCTCTTCATCCCCTTTCTCTATTCTTTTTGCCAATTCCCGTTCTTCAGCAGCGTTAATCAGATGAATCTTGCCAATTTCTTTCAAATACATCTGGACATTATCCAAGGAATTTTGCTCCATTCCTTCCTGTAATTCTTTGTCTGTTTTTTCGGATTCCAAGGCCAGCAATTCTTTGCTCTCTAAAACATCTACTCCGGCTCCCTGCAATTGTTCATAAAGATCGTCCAAAAATAAAATGTCTCTCTCAATATCAGGAAATTCTTTAAGGATTTCAGCATAAGTGACAAATCCGCGTGAGCGCCCCTTAGATAAAAGAATCTCAACTTTTTCATTTATTGATTCCGCTTTCTTGCTAATTTTCTTAGTTTTCTTTTTAGCAGGCTTTTTTACAACTTTTTTCTTTTTTGTTTTGGGTTTTATTTTTTTTGTTTTTTTCATGTTATATTTTTTAATTTTTTGTTTAATTCATTAAATTCATTTAAATATTCCGCTAATTGTTCCTGGTTGTTTGAATTCTCCGCCTGCCTTATTTTTAAAGCAGTCTCCTCTCTTTGAGCTTTGATGATTTCCTTCTCAAATTCTATCATAAGCTTTTCCAGCTCTTTTTTCAAATCTTCCATATTGCCGCAAAGAAGCTCTGCCACAAAAGCCATTCTTTTTTCATTTTGATTTTCTTCGTCAAATTTTAATTTATATCTTTTTTGACAATCTGATAACATCTTTTTTAAATCTTTATCTTGAGAAGAATTCTGCCAAATAATAAATCCTATTAATTGTTCTCTTATAATGTCATACCGCGTTTTTCTTTTAATTTCTTCAGAAACAATTCCTTCGTCTCGTCTAATCTCATAAGATGGCAGGGAGATATTATTTATTTCTTTCCAGATCGGCTCTTCTTTAATATTAAGATGTTTTGCAATTTCGCCAACCCAATGAGCTTTTTCTATTTCATCAGGAATTAAAGCCACATAAGGAAGAATATTTTCTTTTACTTTTTTCTTTAATTCGCGCGGATCATAATTTTTTTCTAAAAAAATTCCCAAATAAAAATCTATGATATGTTTAGATTCTTTTATGGCTTTTTCCCAGCTTTTTTTGTCTTCTTTTATGGCATCAGCTGGATCTTTGCCTGATGGCATAACTATGGCCTTAACATCAAATTCTTCTGCCAGAGCCATATCAATGCCCCTTTTAGAAGCATTAAGGCCAGCCTCATCTTTATCAAAAGCAATAGCCAAATTATTAGTCAAACGCTTAATTATCCTTAAATGATCTATTGTTAAAGCAGTGCCGGACACAGCAACCGCATTTTTAACCCCAGCCTGATGAGACATAATAGCATCCATTTGGCCTTCTACTAAAATACACTGATCCTTTTTTCTTATTTCTATTTTTGCTTTGTCAAAAGCATAAAGAAATTTTGATTTATCGTATAAAATTGTTTGAGGAGTATTAATATATTTAGCCGGCTCAGACTTGGAGACTGAGTCTCTACTTGGAGACTCAGTCTCCAAGTAAAATATTCTAGCGCTAAAACCTATGGCTTGTCCCGCTGAATTTTCAAGCGGAAACATTATTCTGCTTCTGAACCTGTCGTATACTGACGACTGACCACTGACTACTGGCGACTTTCTAATAATCATTCCTGCTTTTTCCATATCAGAATCAGAACAATTTTTATTTTTTAAAAAATCATAAAGGTTTCTCCAGCCGTCCGGCACAAAACCAATACCGAATTCTTTAACTGTGGCGTCTTCCAGTCCTCTTTTTTTAAGATATTCAATGACTTCTTTATTTTTCCTTAATTCATCCTGATAAAAATCTTTTGATAACTCTATTATTTTCAAAAGACGACTGCGCTCGCTTCTCTCTTCCTGACTCACTGGTTTTAATTCTACGCCAGCTCTGTCAGCCAAAATCTTCAATGCTTCTAAAAATTCTACGCCTTCAATCTCCATAACAAAACTAAAAATATCTCCTCCTCGGTTGCATCCAAAACAATGCCAGGTATCGCGACTGGGAGAAACAAAAAAAGAAGGTGTTTTTTCATGATGAAAAGGACAAACAGCTTTTAGATTAATGCCTGCTTTTTGCAATTTAATATAACTTCCTACCACATCAACAATATTAAGACGAGATTTTATTTGTTCAACTTGAGAAGACATAGACATTGAAATTTTAACATAAGAAAAGGGGTACGTAAACGTACCCCTTTTGCTTTACAAAGTACTAAAGGATGTCGAAGATGTAACCCAGCCTGACGCCGGTCAAGGCAGATCGCGCATTGTGATATGCGGTATTCCTGTAAAATCCTGCAAGGTTCCATTTATTTATAGTAAATCCTACCTCGCCCTCACCGCCAATCTTGTCAGATGCTATCGCTACTGCCCGTGCATATACTGATTTGTAATCTACTTGGGCGCCGGCAATACCATAAATAAACTGCCGGTCTTTCCAGGATTCCGTTCCTTTTTCTGCCCGGGCCCAATGTTGCCATCCAGCGCCTGCCAAAGGCGTTATAGAAACAGTATCAGAAATATTAATCTTGTATCCGACTGTTCCGGAAGCATTATACCCGAGATTTGGAATTTCAGTGTCCTCGTCCAAACCTTCACCCATATGCCAGGTGCTCAAATCCAGTGTTGCAACAACATTGTCCACCTTGAGATTGGTTTTTAAACCATACCCCAAAACAAACTTGTTCCCTTCTGCACAGCCATTTTCTGT
>JAHIER010000062.1 GCA_018901555.1 Patescibacteria group bacterium | reverse complement strand
TTCAATTAAATAATATCCTTGAGCTGGAATTGTGCCAGAAAGTTCTATCCATGGTTTATTTTCATCTGAATGCAAAATCCATCCTTCAAGATTAATATCTTGCGAAGTTCTATTGTAAAGTTCTATCCATTCATCCTGACTGGTTTGCTGTGAAGTTCCAGCCCAAGCCACTTCATTAATAACAACATCTAATGGTTGCGGAGTAGGTGTTGGAGTTGGAGTTGGAGTTGGTGTTGGTGTAGGAAACGGACTAGGACTTGGGCTTGGTTCTGGAGAGGGTTCAGGTGTTGGCGCGGCAACATCGGATGTTGACGAAAAAACATCCGATGTTAATGGTGCCGGCGGCGCGCCTCCTCCAAAACCCGGATAAGGCAGTAAACCGACCCGTAGGGTCGGTGCTGGGGTAGGAGTAGGAGTAGGTCCTTCGACAAGCTCAGGATAAACAATAGATGTTGGTCCTTTGGCAGGCTCAGGGTAAAAAGTTGAGGATGGTGTTGGCATAGGCGCGGGCGCGGGAATGTCGGAAACTAAGTTTCCGACATCAACAATAACTGGGATAATTATCTGGCCAGACTCTCCAAAAACTCCTGCAATTGAACCGATAAGTTTATCAAACCAGGATTTTTTCTGCTGTTTTTGTTCTTCTTTTTCAACTTCTTTAAAAAATAAATCAATCATTCCAGCGCCATAAGAAATTGCCTTAGGCGCAAGGAGTGAGTAATAGTCGAGGTGATTTATCGATGTAAAATAATAAATTCTTTTTTGGGGATTTATAAAATTTTTATCACTCGAAATAATACAAAATTCTTTATTATTTTCTTCATAATATAAAATACAATCAATAATTTTATCATTAAAAGAAATGGTTTTTGTTTTTAAATTCTTTAGGAGATTTGTATCTATCGTATCTTTACTCAAAAAATATTTATTAGAATAGTTTGCCAAAACATCAAAAAAATCATTAAGATTATTGAATTTTGTTATAGAAATCACGCCAAAATCTTTTTTAATGTTATCTTTTGCCCAAATTTCATAAGGATCTCCTTCAGGATGAGCGTCATCTCTGGTATGAGCTGGCACTGACATATCTTCAATCAAATGCAACACATGACCTAGCGCAATAAATGCCTCTTTTTTATTTCCTTTAACATAAGAATCAATCGCTTTTTGCCATGCCTGATTGCCTTTCGGGTACAACAATTGATGAACAGATTCTCTTGACCAATCTTTAGCAGAAGAAAAACCAAAGAGTCCCAGACTATTTATTGGATTATAAAAATGGTTCATCCATCTGATTGGCGTGTCTTCTTCTATCGCGCCTTGCTTTATCCATTCTAATTGCTGTTGAGAAATTTCTATCTCTGAATTTTGAGTAAATAATTTAACTGCTTTTTCTGTTAAAAATGGGTGGGCAATATCAGAGTCATAAGAAAAAACTCGGCCAATAAAAATAGCAGAGACAATAATTGCAGAAATAAAAAGTAATATAAAAAATACTCTCTTTATTTTTATATTTAAAATCATAATCAGTTTATAAACTATCTAACTTCCAATCGCCATCTGAATTTTTAATGAAATTAATAAAATGTGTTCTTTGTTGATTATTTTCTTTATAATTAAAATAGAACTGTGATAAAGCTTCAGAAATATTTTCTTTTAAAATTATTTCTGGATAAGATTGATATATTTCATTAAATCTATTTTCTTTATGTGCTTGAGTTAAATCATTTACATTCTCCTCATATTTTTCTGACTCCTTACTCAACTGTTCAATCGCCATTTCCAAATTATTTTCTGATAACGCCTGCCTGAATTTGGCATAAGTTTCTTCCGGCGTTACTCGTGTTGCCACATCCGCGTATTTAATCTGCGGATACATAATATTTAGTTCCTCCTGCGTATAATTCCGGTATGGGAAATTCGGTTCTGCCAAACCAAATCCAATTTTTCTCATTTTAGTTTCGTACCACTGATAACCCAAAACAGCAATTATAATAACCGCTAAAATTATAATAATAAAAATATATTTTTTCATAATGCTTTTATTTTATCAAACCCTCCTCCTTCTTGCAAATCCAACAAATCCAAGGGTGACCCTTGGATAAAGACATTTATAAAATCCTCAAATTCTTTAAAATCTGCAAAATACTCCGGAAAAGATTCCTTTAAGAGTATCAATGACTCCTCCCTTTTTTCACCAACATAATCAAGATAACTGGAATATGCGTATTCTTTTAAGAATTTTTTGGCTTTTTCTTTATCAGTAATACTATTTTCTTTCCATTTTGAATCAATTAATTTGACAGGGTTTAAATGAATATATGCAAAAAGATATTTTAAATATTGATCTTTATTTGCATGAGTTGCCTTAAAAATTCCCTCAAAAAGCCGTCCTGTTCTTTCATTCTTTTTATTAAAATACATTGAATAAGCAGTAAATAATTTTTCCATAAACATAGATATCCCATTTTCTGT
>JAHIER010000083.1 GCA_018901555.1 Patescibacteria group bacterium | reverse complement strand
AGAATCAAACAGGCAAAAAAAGAAAATGAAGGCATATGTGAGGAATGCGGGCGCAGAGACTTTCTTACAAAATTCAATGGGATGATTGTCTGCGAAAGTTGCAAATCAGAGTAGTTAGTTAAATATTTAAATAAACTTTTCTTTTAAGAAAAAAGAGGACAACATGGTTGAAGAAAACCAAATATTTTCAAGCAATCTAAAATTTACAGGAATTTTCACTTTCTCAGATTTCTATAAATTTTGCTATGACTGGCTCGTAGAAGAGATCGGACTAGATGTTGCAGAGGAAAAATATGGTGAAAAAATAAAAGTCAATGAAAAGGAAATAAAAGTAGAGTGGGTGGGCACAAAAAAATTGACAGACTATTTCCAGTTCAAAATGAAAGTGAAATTTAATTTAGTAATGCTAAAAACTGTGGAAGTTGTCCAGAATGGAAAAAAAATAAAAACAAACGATGGAGAAGTAAAAGTTGATGTTAAGGGAATATTAGTAAGAGATTATCAGAGCAAATTTGAAAAAACAGCATCTATGAAATTCATAAGAAGCATATATGAAAAATGGGTTATCACATCGCGAGTAGAGCAGTTTGAGGACAAAATTTTCGGAGACTGCGACGAATTTCTGGCACAGGCAAAATCCTGGCTCGATATGGCAGGGAACCGCTGACAGCACCGAAATCCTTATATATAAATCAAGTTTATAATTTTCCATGAAAAAATTTTTTTTATTGATAGCTCTTTTACTGCTCATTCCATCAATTCTTGCAACAAACTTCCAGATAACAAAAGAAAGTTCAGGAGAAGTTTTAATTATAGGAACCAACCAACCAGTTGTCTTTAATCTGAAAATTAAAAACCTCGGACCTTCAGATTCATTTGAATTTTACAATTTTCTCAGCTTCAATATGTTCCCAAAAGGAACAGTATACATTGGACAGGGAGAAACAAAAGATATCCAATTAGAATTATCTCCAATAGGGGAAATAAAAACAAGAGGATACTACACTCTTAATTATTACATTAAGGGAGCAAACTCTTTAGAAATCTCAGAAATAGCCACATTTAAAATAATCGACCTGAAAGATGCATTCAAAATTGGTTCAGAAGAAATGAACCCAGAATCAAATTCAATAGAAGTATATATAAAAAATAATGAGAATTTTAATTTCACAAATATAAAAGCAGAATTTTCTTCTCCATTTTTCAAGTTAAGCAAAGAATTTTCCCTAGAACCTTATGAAAGAAAAAATTTCACTGTTTCTCTGGATAAAGAAGATTTCAAAGAATTGACTGCTGGATTTTACACTATTAACGGAAAAATAGATGTTTATGGTGAGGAAGCTGAAATTGAGGGGACTATAAAATTCGGAGAAAAGGATTTGATAACAACAACCAAGGAAGATTATGGCCTGATAATTCACACAGAAATTTTAAAAAAAGTTAATGAGGGCAATGTGATTGCTACATCTGAAACTGTTTTCAAAAAAAATATAATTTCAAGATTGTTCACAACTTTGCATCCAGAACCAGACATTGTGGACAGGCAGGGAGTCACTGTTTATTATATGTGGAACAGGCAAATAAAACCAGGAGACACATTGGAAATTATTGTAAAAACAAACTGGATATTTCCTTTACTGATAATTCTACTTGTCGTCGCTATAGTAGTGCTGGTTAAGCAATACACTGGAACAGATTTGATTTTGAAAAAAAGAGTGTCTTTTGTAAAAGCAAAAGGAGGTGAGTTTGCATTAAAGGTTACTGTTTTTGCCACTGCAAGGAAATATATTGAAAGAGTTAACGTGGTGGACAGGCTTCCTAATTTAGTCCAGGTTCACAAGAGGTTTGGAGCAGAGCAACCAACAAGAGTAAATGAAAACACAAGAAGAATAGAATGGAATTTTGAAAAATTAGAAGCAGGAGAATCAAGAGTTATGTCCTATATAGTCTATTCTAAGATTGGAATTCTCGGAAAGTTCGTGCTTCCTTCGGCAACAGCAATTTTTGAGAGAGAAGGAAAAATCAAGGAAGTTGAATCAAACAGGGCTTTCTTCATCGCTGAACAAAAATTCCGAAAAAGCGACGAGGAATATTGATTATAAAATCCCCCCGCCCTAATACGAGGAAAAATTTAAGGGGTGGAACTTTTTATTAAATTACTTCAAATCATATGATATAAATGATTTTCCATCAAATTCAGATAAGTACACAAAATAACAAGTGTCTCCAATCCCATAATACTTTCTATGATAAGATTCTATT
>JAHIER010000061.1 GCA_018901555.1 Patescibacteria group bacterium | reverse complement strand
TGTTTTTCTCGGTTTTTTTGTTTCAGTTGCGGTTGGATTAAGTTTTGGAATTTATCCAGCCCGCCAAGCAGCTAAAAAGAGCCCTATTGAAGCCTTGAGATATGAATAATATCGTGATATAGTAGCAATATAATAAATAGTGTCGAATCATAAAAATTAATTAATTAATTTTAAATTATGGAACAATATCTTACGCAAAACTGGTGGATTATATTGCTTCTTTCTCTCTGGGTTTTGCCATGGAAAGGAGTAGCTTTATGGAAATCATCTCATAATAATCATAAATGGTGGTTTATTGCCATGTTGATTATTAATAGTTTGGCTATTCTTGAAATTATTTACATTTTTTTCTTCAGCGAAAAGAAAACAGGAGTATCAGAAATAAAATAATAATTTATGGAGAATCGGCCGATCCTTCAGGTCAAAAATCTTACGGTTAGTTTTAGCGGAGACAAAATTTTAGACAGTCTTTCTTTTGATTTGCAGGAAAAAGAGAATCTTATAATTGTTGGCCCTAATGGAGCAGGTAAAACTGTTTTACTCAAAGCCATTCTGGGAATCATTCCTTTTACTGGTGAAATAAAGTGGTCAAAAAAAGTTAAGATTAGTTATGTGCCGCAGAAATTTTTTCCAGCCAAAGAAATTCCCTTAAGCGTGAAGGAATTTTTTAATTTTAAAAAAAATTCTCAGCAAGAGATTGAAAAATGGCTTAAATCAGTAGGTTTGAATAATTCTATATTGGGAAAAAGATTAGGCGAGGTTTCAGCAGGACAATTCCAAAGAATTATGATTGCATGGAGTTTGATTGACAATCCGGACGTGCTTCTTTTTGATGAACCTACTTCTGGTATTGATGTTGGCGGAGAAGAAACTATTTATAATCTTTTATCACGTATAGAAAAAGAAGTTAACTTAACTATTATTCTTATAACTCACGATCTCAGCGTGGTTTATAAATTGGCTGACAATGTTTTATGTTTGAATAAAAAATTGGTGTGTTATGGTTCGCCCCAGCAGGCGCTTTCTGAAAAAAGTTTGCATCAACTTTACGGAGAAGAAATAAATATTTATAAACATGATCATGCTTGATGCCCAATTTATATATAGTTTAATAACTGGAATTTTTGTCGGCGGAATATCCGGCTATCTTGGTTCTTTGATGGTGACCAAAAGGATGTCTTTGGTTGGTGATGCATTAGGCCATGTAGCCTTGCCTGGAATTGCTTTGGCGCTTTTATACAATATCAATGTTGTTATTGGCGCCTTTGCTTCATTGGTTATCGGAATTCTATTGATTTGGTTTTTTAAAACAAAATCAGAACTTCATATGGAAGCCTTGATCGGAGTTGTTTTTGCAGTTAGTCTGGCGTTTGCTTTTTTAATTTTATCTCATGAAGAATTAGAAGAGGCCTTAATAGGGGATATTACAAAAGTTAATGGAATAGAAACATTTATCTCAGTAATTTTAGTTTTAATTGTTTTTTATATTGCCCGTATAATTTATTCAAAAATGATTTTAGCGACTCTTTCAGAAGATTTAGCCATGTCTCAAGGTATTAAAGTTAGAAAATATGATCTTGTCTATTTATTAATTATTGGCGTTATCGTGGCTCTAGGAATAAAAGTTGTAGGATCTTTATTGATAGGCGCTCTAGTTGTTATTTCGCCGGCAGCAGCCAGAAATTTTAGTCAGAACTTACGGCAGTATTCTTACGGAGGAATGTTTTTAGGAAGTCTAAGCTGTTTGTTGGGAATAATAATTTACAAGCTGTTTGATTTTCCAGCTGGCCCAATAATAATTCTTATTTCAGCAGCCATTTTTTTAATCTCTTTCATTTTTAGAAAAAAATAAAAAATTAGTATAAATACTAATTTTTGCATGTAATCAATGCATATCACATAATTTATGCTATAGCATAAATTATGTGATAGTATAAATAAAAAATAAAAATATGATTAAAAAGAAATTAAAAAGAAAAATTTATTCTATCAGAGAAAAAGATCCTAAAATAGAATTAACCAAGGAAATCTTGAAAGGGTTGGCAGCAGGAGGCTTTATTGTTGCTAGTTTTGCCTTGCCTAATTTACTTCAAGTTTTCAGTTTATTCGGTGTTAAAACTGCGCGTGAGAGATATATAATAAAAAGAACAATTGAAAGGCTTGAAAAACAAAAACTTATTAATATTTATGAAAAGGGAGATGACATGGTTATAGAGATTACTAAAAATGGCAATAAAAAAGTTTTAAAATATAAAATTAATGAAATGATTCTTTGTAGGCCTAAAAAATGGGATAAAAAATGGAGAATAATTACTTTTGATATTCCAGAAACAAAGAAGATGGCGCGCAATGCATTGAATGCCAAGCTTAAAAAATTAGAAATTTATCCATTGCAAAAAAGTCTTTTTATCTGCCCTTTTGAATGCCAAAATGAAATAGATTTTATAGGAGAATTTTTTAATGTTCGTAAATTTATAAAATATTTTGTTGTTGAAAAAATTGAATCCGAAGACGAAGACTATTTAAAAAGATATTATAATATTGAATAATTTTAATATTTAAATTATATATATATTTATTTGTTCTTGTTATATTAGTATGGTTATTTAGTATGATTATCACCAAAGGAATGCGATCGCACTAAATTGGGGATAGTGGGATAAGGAAGGATAGCAGTGAATATAAAAACAATAAAATTATAAAAATAAAAAAAAATAAAAAAGGCGGTGCAAGACCGCCCTTTGTTTTAATTAAGAACCAAAAAGTTTTTTAATTTGATTTAATAATTCTTTTTGACTTTCTTTGCCCTTAACAATATAGGCCTCTGATGCCCATACATCAAAATCATCTCTATAGTCATACCAAGTATACATTATAACAAATATTTTAGGATTAATATCATTTTTTATCATTTTTAAGATTCTGATTCCATCGATATCTGGCAGAAGAATATCAAGGACAATTAATTTAAATTTTTTTGGATCATCATTTAGTATATCAATCGCTTTTTGTCCAAATTCTGCGGTTTCTATTTCATATCCTTCGTCTTCTAAAAATTCTTTTAATTCCGTTCTTGTTTTTTGATCGTCATCAACTATAAGTATTCTTATATCTTTTTGCATTTTTAACCTCCTATAATCTTATCAAGACTTCACTAGTTGAAATTTCAAG
>JAHIER010000060.1 GCA_018901555.1 Patescibacteria group bacterium | reverse complement strand
TTGATAGTGATAATGAATACGATGATCCAGCAGAAAAAGTTAAAGAATTTATTATACAGACCAATGACAAAATTACTGATTTATGCGGATATAAAGCTATTGGAGGATATATTTGCGGGCAAAATTATTTGAATATTCTTTTTTTGCGTCCCAATCCGCTAGTCACGATTAAAAGCGATATCGATACTTATTCAGGCATTAAAATAATTACTACTTCTCCGCGCGGAAAGTCAAAATCAATAATTGTTTGGTCTAGTGGCGAAATTTCTGTTGAATAAAACAAAAAATATGTTCAAATCCCAAAAAACAATATGTGAAAAAAAAGACCGTAAAAAAGGTTTTACTATCCTGGAAACATTGGTGGCAGTGGCTATTTTAGCTTTGGCTATTACTGGCCCATTAGAGCTGGCTTTTAAGGGAATTAGTTATACCAAATTATCGCAAAATCAGATTATTGCTTCTTATTTAGCCCAAGAAGGCATGGAGCTTATTAGAAATATAAGAGATTCAAATAAAATTAATCATGATCCTAATTGGTTGAATAATTTAAGCAATTGTATTAGTCCTAATCTTTGTTATGTTGATGCCCAGGCATCTTCTCTCAGTCCAGTTGTTTGTATGGGAAATTGTCCTATTATTAAATATTCTGATTCTAATGGGTATAATTACAGTTCTGTTAATCCGACAATTTTTACAAGAAATATTTCTATTGATAATCTTGTTAATAATATTGAAGCCAGGGTGAGGGTTTCTGTTGTTTGGGAGGAAAGAATCGGCCAAAGACGGGTTGAATTAGAAGAAACCATTTATAATATTCCATAAATATGAAAAAGGGATTTACATTAATTGAAATGATTGTAGCCGTAGCTATTTTTACGGTTGTTATGATTATTACTATTGGCACTTATTTAAATGTGGACGATATTCAGAAGAAGGCTACGGCTTTAAGAATTGTTAATGATAATGTTAATTTTGTCTTGGAAATTATGACTAGAGAGCTTAGATCTGGTCAAAATTATAGCTCTTGTACTGACTGTGATTCCATAAATTTTATTAATAAGGATGGAGAATCAATAATTTATTACCTTGATTCTGCGGATAATTCAATAAAAAGAAATAATGGAGTTGATATTATTAGACTAACTTCTCCAAATGTTGCTGTGGAAAATCTTACTTTTAATGTTAAGCAGGGCGGAGCGCCTTTTTTACAGCCACTGGTAACAATTTTAGTAAAAGCATCAGCCGGTGAAAAAATAAAAATAAAAAATGTTTTAAATGTTCAAGTTTCAGTTTCTAAAAGAGAATTGGGTTCATAAAAAAATGGAAAAAATTGAAAATAATAAAAATAAAAAAGGATTTGTGATATTAATGGTTATTTTATTATTGTCAGTAATTTTAGTTGTTGGGCTGGGTGTTTTTGATATTATTGTTCGGGAAATATTAATTTCCAATATGGGACGAGAATCCCAGAAAGCTTTTTACGCGGCTGATGCTGGTGCTGAGTGCGTCCAGTATTGGGAAAAACAAGGTGGTAAGTTTATTCCAGGATCAGCTTATTTAATTGATTGCAATGGGAATTCAATAGTAGGACAAATGAGCGGGGATCTTGCTAGTCCGGAAAATTCCAATAATTATAATATTCCAATAAAAGTAAATTTTACCAATGGCGCTTGCGCTTCAGTAACATTATTGATAAATAGTTCTGATCCAAGTATAGATACAGTCATTACTTCTCGCGGATATAATGTTGGTTGCGATGACGCCAGTTCTAAAAAAGTTGAAAGAGGCGTGAGGGTTAAATATTAAAATGTTAGGTAATAAAAAATCTAAAAAAAAAGAGGCAAAAGAACGGATAGAAAAATTAAAAAAGTTAATAAATTATCACAGATATCTTTATCATGTTTTAGATCGTCAGGAAATTTCTGATGCCGCGCTCGATTCTCTTAAAAAAGAACTTTATGATTTGGAAAAACAATATCCGGAATTTATTACTATTGATTCTCCGACTCAGCGTGTTGGTGGAAAGCCATTGGATAAATTTGTTAAGATTAATCACAAAATTAGGCAATGGTCATTTGACGACGCTTTTTCTGAACAGGAAATAAAAGATTTTGATTCAAGAATAAAAAGAGTGCTAACAAAGGTTAAACCTTTGTTGAATAAAGGTTTAACCTTTGGGAAGCTTGATTATGTTTGTGAATTAAAGATAGATGGATTTAAAATCGTTTTAACTTATGAAAAAGGATTTTTAAAAACTGCTGTCACGCGTGGAGACGGTTTGATTGGCGAAGATGTTACTCAAAATATAAAAACCATTGAAAGTATTCCTTTAAAACTTCATAAAAATATTGACATTATAATAGAAGGAGAAATTTGGCTGAGTAAAAAAGATTTTGAATCAATTAATGAAAAAAGAAGAAAAAAAGGAGAAGCGCTTTTTGCTAATCCGCGCAATGTTGCGGCTGGATCCATCAGACAGCTTGATCCTAAAATAACTACTTCAAGAAAGCTGGATAGTTTTATTTATGACTTATCTTGGCTTGGACACTTAGTGTCCAAGTGGACACTAAGTGTCCCTGATACTCAACTTGAAGAATTAAAATTTCTTCAAAAATGCGGATTCAAGGTTAATAAACATTATAAATTATGCAATGGGATTGAAGAGGTTATTGAATTTTGGAAAGAATGGGAAAAAAAGAAAGACAAGCTTCCTTATGGAGTAGATGGAATTGTTGTTAAGGTAAATCAAAGAAAATTACAGGAAATCTTGGGATATACAGGCAAATCTCCTCGTTTTGCTATTGCTTTTAAATTTGCCGCAAAACAGGCTATTACTATAGTAGAAAATATTCAGGTGCAGGTTGGAAGAACTGGAGCTTTAACTCCAGTGGTTCATCTTAAGCCAGTAGTTATTGCTGGTTCTGTGGTTAGTCGGGCGACTTTGCATAATGAAGACGAGGTTAAAAGGCTCGGTTTAAAAATTGGGGATACTGTAATTATTCAGAAAGCTGGTGATGTAATTCCTGATGTTATTGAAGTTTTGAAAGATTTAAGAACCGGCAAGGAAAAAGAATTTAGAATGCCAGAAAAATGTCCTATGTGCGATACAAAAATTATAAAAGAAAAAAACAGTCCTATTGCAAAATGCCCGAATCCTAAATGTGAAAGCCGGCACAGGCGATCTTTATATTATTTTATTTCTAAAAATGCTTTAAATATAGAAGGTTTTGGCCCTAAAATTATTGATGCGCTTTTGGATAATGGCTTAATTCAGGATGCCGCTGACATTTTTGACTTAAAAGAAGGCGATATAGTTCCATTAGAAAGGTTTGGAGAAAAATCAGCGGAAAATATTATTAAGGCAATTGCTGATAAAAAAGAAATTTCCTTAGAAAGATTTATTATTGCTTTAGGGATTTTGCATGTTGGAGAAAGAACTGCTCAGGAATTGGCAGACAAATTTGGTTCTTTAGATAATATAAAAAAAGCAGATTTGGATAATTTGAGATCTATTAAAGATATCGGTGAAATAGTGGCTAAGAGTGTTTACGATTGGCTTAGAGATCGGCATAATCAAGAATTTTTAAATAAATTATTGGCCAGAATAAAAATAAAAAAAGGAGGAATAAAAAAAGTTGGCACAAAATTAAAAGGATTAAAATTTGTTTTAACTGGTTCGCTTGATGCTATATCGCGTGATCAAGCTAAGGAAAAAATTAGATTGCTGGGAGGGGAAGCAGTGGAATCAGTTTCTTCTAAAACCGATTATGTAGTAGTTGGCAAAGACCCGGGCTCAAAATATGACAAAGCTAAGAAATTGGGCGTAAAAATCTTGAACGAAAAAGAATTTTTAGGTATAATTGAACATGTCAAACACCGAGTGTTTGACATGTAATATTTGAAAATTTTTTTAAAATAAGTTAGTATTTATATATGAATCTTAAGGAAAAAATTTTTGGAGATTTTAAAGAGGCGTTTAAGGCAAAAGAAGAAATGAGATTGTCTGTTTTGAAAATGCTTCAATCCGAAATTAAAAACGCGGAATTAGCTAAGCGTACTAAACTTTTTAAGTCTGGCGAAATTGAAGCTGAGGCAAAAAGCATATTAAACGACGAAGAAATCATAGAAGTTGTTTTCAGGGAAATAAAAAAAAGAAAAGACGCCATTGATTTGTATGAAAAAGGTGGTAGACCAGAAACAGCAAAAAATGAAAGAAAGGAAATTGAAGTTTTAATGAATTACTTGCCAGAACAATTATCCGAAGATGAAGTACGTGAATTGGCAAAAAAGGCTATAGAGCAAACAGGCGCTGTTAGCCAGAAAGAAATGGGCAAAGTCATGGCTGTTTTAATGCCTCAAATTAAAGGCAAGGCTGACGGCGGAATGGTTAGCTCTATTTTAAAAGAATTATTGGGATAGATTGAAAAACCTGCAAAAATAAGGCATAATTAAGCCAATGAAAGTTGATATAGAAAAATTGGCTTTGCTGGCAAGAATCAAATTAACTCTTCAAGAAAAGGAAAAACTTCAAAAAGAATTTGAAGTTATTTTAGATTACATTTCCAAATTAAAAGAAGTTGATATTAGCAAGATTGATGAAAAAGAATCAGGCAAAACAACAGAATTAGAAAATGTTATGAGAGAAGATGAAAGTTCCTGCCTGCCTGTCGGCAGGCAGGTCCCGGAAAAAGAAAATAATTATATTAAAGTTAAACATATACTTAAATAAATTTTAAATTTATAATGATTAATTTACAATCACTAACAATCAAAAAGTCGCAAGAGATGATAAAAAGTGGAGAAATTTCTACTGTTGATTTAGTTTCTGCTTATCAAGAAAACATAAAAAATAAAAACAAAGACCTCAATGCTTATTTGGAAGTTTTTAGTGATTCTTTTAATGAAATAAATAATAATGGATTATTGGCTGGCATTCCATTTGCCATTAAAGATAATATTTTGATAAAAGGTAAAATTTGTTCTGCTGGCTCAAAAATGTTGGAAAATTATCATGCTACTTATGATGCTACAGTCATAAAAAAACTTCGTGAGGCTGGCGCCATATTTTTAGGCAGAACAAATATGGATGAGTTTGCCATGGGCGCTTCCACTGAAAATTCAGTTTTTGGGCCAACTAAAAATCCAAATGATTTAGAGAGAGTAGCTGGCGGATCTTCTGGCGGTTCAGCAGCAGCAGTGGCAGGAGATTTATGCTTAGTTGCTCTGGGTTCTGATACAGGTGGCTCTATTCGCCAGCCAGCTGGATTTTGCGGGGTTGTTGGACTTAATCCTACTTATGGCGCTGTTTCTCGTTATGGTCTTATTGCCATGGCCTCCTCTTTTGATCAGATCGGACCAATCACTAAAACAGTTGAAGATGCAGAAATTATTTTTAATGTTATAAAAGGTGAAGACAGAATGGATTCAACATCACTTGGGGGTGAAACCGCCAAGTGGCGGTTTCACCCCCAAGCCAGTCAATTAAAAATTGGCCTGCTTAAATATAATAAAACTGGAGTTGATGATGAGGTGAATAAAATTTTTGATGAATCTGTAGAAAAACTTAAAAGTTTAGGCCATGAAATAAAAGAAATAAATTTACCTTATCTGGAATATTCAGTGCCTTGTTATTACATTCTTGTG
>JAHIER010000082.1 GCA_018901555.1 Patescibacteria group bacterium | reverse complement strand
CTTTCCGGCCTTTACACCTCTTTCATATGCTTTATCATTGCTATTTTTTGCCATAAAAATACAAGGTTGCTAATTATTTAAACTTTTCTCCTACCTCACAACCACTCCTCCAACTTCACCATCAACAACCTTTCCAATTCCTCGTCATTCCTGCAAAAATCATTAGATATCCCAAGAACAATGATTTCTTTCCCCTACAATTATAAAATAAAATGTAGGGGGAAATATTTAAATAGTTGCATTCTCTATATATCTTTATGGTATACATACATGTTAAGAAGGTCAGAGGAAAGAAATATTACACTTTGAGAATGTCTGTTAGAAAAGGCAGTCAAGTAATAACAAAAGATTTGTGCAATCTAGGAGATGATGTTTCTAAAATAGATTTAGATAAATTAGAGAAAAAATATAAAGATAATATAAGAAAATCATACAGAACTTTAAAGAATTTCTTAGATAGAAATATTTATCTGGAAAAAGCAAAAAAAGAAAAACTAAAACAAGACAGCCATCTTTCAAAAGAGCAACAATCAGAGATAAAAGCGATTCTTCTGCATTATAAAACTAATTTTTTAAAATTAGATAAATTAACACAAGAAGAAGTTTTTGATAACTTTATATTAAATTTTGCAGTTAATAGCACATCAATAGAAGGGAATACAATCAATCTTAAGGAAGCTAGTGATTTATTTCTAAAAGAAAAAATCCCAAAAAACAAAACATTAAGAGAAGTTTATGATTTAAAAAACACTAAAAAAGTTGTTTTTATGTTAAAAGAAAAATCACCTAAGATTACAGAAGAGTTGGTTATTAAAATCCATGATATGTTATTAGAGGGCATTGATGAAAGAAAAGGTTTTAGAACCCATGAAATTAAAATTTTTGGACAACCCTTTAAGCCTTCTCCTGCAAGATATGTCAGGGCAGATATAAAGATCTTGCTTGAATGGTATAATAAAAATAAAACAAAACTTAATCCTTTTGTATTAGCAACATTATTTCATCACAAGTTTGAAAAAATTCACCCATTTTCAGATGGAAATGGAAGAACAGGAAGAGTCCTAATGAACCATATACTTGGTTTAGCAGGATATCCTCCAACTATAATCACAAAGAGATTTAGAGATGATTATATTTCTGCAATGAACGCTGCAGATAAGGCAATAACCAGTGGCCTTTTAAATATAAATTCAGCAGACTATGGGAAACTTATAGATTTTTCAGTCTTAGAATTTAAAGGCTCTTATTGGGATATTTTTTTAGTTTAAAAGATTTTAGAAAAATTAAATTTTTAACTCTTTTTACTCTTCTTTCCCACTGCCAAACAATCCTTTGAAAAATTTAATAATTCCATCTATTGTTCCTGCAACAACATTTGGAGCAACATATCCTTCTTGCCCAATTCCAGGACCTTCACCTGGTTCATCTCCAAATTCAGAACTTGCATCTCTACATTCAACATCCACAATGCAATCCCAACCTTCTCCTGAGGTTCCTATCACAGGTTCTCCATAACAATGTTCGCAAGTCTCACACTCTTTTTCTTTTTGTGTTAATTGCTCATCATTTAAACAAGGTCCTTCATATAAATGAACACATTCATCTGCGCATTTTTGACATAATGCTCCCCCTGTTTCACCTTCTTTACTATTTCCACAAATCATTTCTGGATCTTCTTTAGCAACACAATTAGAAATACATAATTGTTCAGCACTCATTTCACTTTCATCAGGCGCATCTCCTTTCATATTGCATTCATCTTCGCATCCTGCTTTATTCATTTGCTGACACGAAAAATCAAAATCATCACAGCCAACTGCAACACACTTTTGCATGCACGCTTCTCCATCGTCTGCAGGTTCTGGAGGTCCGCTAGTTTCCACACCACATTCAGTTCCGCATCTTGCAGAATGCTGTTGCATGCACGTCGCGTCACCATAAGTACAACCAGAACAAGTTTCCATACAAGATATTTGTGTTTGAGTTGGACCTGTAAATTCTGGTCCGCCAGTAGAATCAGAAACCCTTCCTGTTAATTGAAAATAAAAACCTGCAACAATAACAAAAATAATAATTCCAATTATCAATCCTCTT
>JAHIER010000081.1 GCA_018901555.1 Patescibacteria group bacterium | reverse complement strand
GTTATAATTAACTTATATTTGTTTAAAATCGTTTTAAAATGTTGAAAAAATTTTTGCAGGAAGTGATTTCTGCCGTCGCAGGAAAGCAGGCAGAAGGTATTGGAGAGATACTCTATAACAGCAAGCACGTCAACGAATTTTTGATAGCAAAAAAATTAGATCTTACAATTAATCAGACAAGAAATATTCTTTACAAAATTTCTGACCAGGGTCTTGTTTCTTCAATAAGAAAAAAAGATAAAAAGAAAGGATGGTATACTTATTTTTGGAAGATAGAAGTTGTAAAATCTCTTGAATTCCTGAGAAATGTCCTTCTTAAGCAAATCAACCAGATTTCAAATCAGATAAAGAGTAGAGAAACAAAAGAATTTTATATTTGTGAGAGATGTAATATAGAATTTAATCAGGAAAACGCTCTTCTTTATGATTTTACTTGCAACGAGTGCGGAGGAATTTTTTCTCTGAAAGATAATACAAAGGTTATAAAAGATTTAAGGAGAGAGACGAAAAAATTAGAAGATGAGCTCAAGTTAGTTGAAGAAGAACTTGCGAAAGAAACAGCCAAGGTAGATAAACAAAAAACCCGTGAGTTGAAGAAAATTAAAGAAAAAAAATCAATTGAGAAAAAAAGCAAAACAAAGAAAAAAACAACAAAAAAAGAAGCCAAGGGAATTAAAAAAATTCTCAAATCTGTCAAAAAAGTTTCTAAAATGGTAGTGAAAAAAAAGAAAAGCTACACCCGTCGTGGCGTCGTTCAAAAGCAGAACTACAAACGCCCAAGCGTGGTCGCTCGAAAGCAGAGCTACGATCGCCGCAGTGGAGTCGCTCGGAAGAAAATTTTTTCTACTAAAAATACAAAAAAATCTTTTAAGAAAAAAAAATAATTATGGCTGTTTATAGAATTTATCCTCAAAAAAGAAGAAAATTGTTTAGTTCATTGAGTCTTACTTTTAGTTTGATTTTAATTAATGTTGCTGTTTTTATTTTGGTTGGGATTTTATCTAAATTAGGAGTTATCTCACAAAGTTTTTTTAGTAATAATATTGCAATTTCTTTAGAGAATATTAAACAATTGAGATTATGGACTTTTTTAACAAGCATGTTTATGCATGCAGGATGGTTCCACCTTTTTGCAAATATGATTTCTTTATTTTTTATTGGAAGTTTAGTTGAGAGAATTTTGGGTGCAAAAAGATATTTATGGTTTTATTTATTGTCTGGATTTTTTGCCAGTTTTTTTTATATCTTTTTTGAATTGTTATTTCCTTCAGGATTAGGTGCCGTCGGAGCTTCTGGAGCTTTGTTTGGATTAGTCGGGCTTCTCATTTTGCTGACTCCGAATCTTCCTGTTTATGTGATGTTTATACCAATCCCAATTAAAATGAAATATGCTGCTCCAGGGCTTCTTATTATTTTATGGTTGATTTCAATTGCCGGAAATGTTCCTATAGGGAATACAGCTCATCTTGGGGGGTTGCTGGCAGGAATTTTTTATGGGTTATACCTCAAGCATAAATATAAAAACAAAACAAGATATTTGAATAAATACTTTCGCTGATGGTTAAAAAGAGGTTTAATATTTTGAAAGAATACAGAAAATGTTTCTATTATCTTAGGGAGTCTAAAATATTTATTTACATTGCTATTGGGATATTTCTCTTTTTTTTTCTAATCGGTTTTTTGATTCCTGCACCGAGTTTTTTAGAGGAGACAATACTCAATCTTATTCGTGAAATTATCCAGAAAACAGCAGGCATGTCTCAGGCAGAATTAATCGGTTTTATTTTTTTGAATAATATACAAAGCAGTTTTTTTGGAATAATGCTTGGATTTTTTTTAGGGGTTTTTCCTGTTATTTCTGCAATGTTTAACGGGTATCTTCTTGGATTTGTTTCTTCTTATACAGTTCAAGAAGAAGGATTTTTTTATTTATGGAGGCTGTTTCCCCACGGCATATTTGAACTTCCCGCAGTGTTTATCTCTTTTGGATTGGGAATAAAGTTTGGTTCTTTTTTACTTAAAAAAAATAAAAAGAAATTCTTTAGATATTTTCTGTCTAATTCTCTGAGAACTTTTGTTTTAATTGTAATCCCTCTCTTGATTATCTCTGCTTTAATCGAAGGGAGTTTGATTTTCTTATTTGGTTAATCTAAGATTTTAGAATCCTAGTTTTTTAAATCAGAAACTCCGAGCATTATGAAAAGCAATCCAATTAGAGCTACAAACCAGATAATTCCTCCTTTAAGGAATTCCCATGCTGCATGCTTAAAATTCCAAAAAACACCCCACTGAGCAGAGTACCATCCAACGAGTATTGCTCCGTTTATCAGGATTAAACCTGCTAAAATTTCCGTCCATTTATTCATTGTAGAATTAGTTATTTTCAACCCTTTAAAAAGATTTTTGTGGTGGAGTATATTCGAAATATTTAAAAAATGAACTTTTGTTGGATTATTATGATTTTAGAATTATTGGCTCAATCAAAGGCTATACCAATTTTTTAATTCTAGTATAAACTCTATTTTTAATAAAATGAAAAAAATTTCTTCAGGCGATGTGAGTAAATCAAGAAAAAATGTATTGGGAGAATCTGATGAACTTAGTGGGATTTCTATAAAAGGTTATAATTTCAACAAGGGAATTGATTATGAAAAACTAATAGATTCTTTTTCTACTACTGGCATGCAGGCAGATAATTTTTACAAATCTATAGAGATAATTAATAATATGATTAAGAATAAGGCATTTATTTATTTCGGGTATACTTCTAATATGGTCACTTCTGGTTTGAGAGATATTTTTAGATATTTAGCAGAGCACAAAATGGTTAATGTCATTGTTACAACTGTTGGGGGTGTTGAGGAAGATATAATAAAATGTTTTGGCGATTTTATCCTCGGAGATTTCAAGGCTTCTGGAAAAGCATTGAGGAAGAAAAAAATAAACCGTGCGGGAAATATATTCAT
>JAHIER010000059.1 GCA_018901555.1 Patescibacteria group bacterium | reverse complement strand
GCTCCAGAACAAACAATACCATGATTACATTGGAACTTTTTAACAGCTGTTTCTGTTAAAGGGCCGAAATATCCTGTTACTAATCCTTCTGGATAAATATCGGGCCATTGAGCAAGAAAATTCTGTAACTGGGAAACTTGATTTTCTGTTTCATTATCAGTTATGCCTAAATAAAGATTATAGGATAAAGAAGGAGAACAATAAGCAACATTTCCTGTTGGTGTTGAAGGTGTTGGCGTAGGAGAACTAGTTGATCCGCTACCACTAGAACCACCTATGCTTATTAAACTCTGCAATTGCAACTGTAATTGTTGAACTTGCTGTAATAATATATCAATTTGAGCGCTTATTTCATTCACTGTTGCCGCTGATGACAGCAATGGGACAACTAATGCTGAAATCAATGCCCCTGAAATTATCAATGATTTTAAATTTTTCATTGTTTTTAAAATTATTTATTTTATAATATTTGACCTTTTTATTAATTAAATTAACTGCCTTTTATTATAATCTATAAGAAAGAACAAAGAAAGCTTTCTGTGGATTACTTAAAAGACAACAAATCTGGTTTTAAAAGAAAAATTAAACCCAATAACAACATAAGAACTCCTGCCACAAGCCGAGAATAACGAGAATACTTGCTATTGATATGAAAAAATTTCATGGAAAAACCCGCTATTAAAAGAACGATTATATCATCCAGCATATAGAAAAAATCATAAAAACCTATGTAAGCATAATATTTCCAAGTAGCTAAATTATACATAGCCAAAGTTTTTGTAAAAATAACCGGGATGCCAAGCGAACAAAGAAGCTCTATTAAATTAACTGAAAAAGCGACGGCTATAACGCCCAAAACAATGGTCAAAGTATTTGGAGATTGAAGAATCTTTCTGATTCTTTCTGTTATTTTTTGCTGTTTTTCTGGAGAACTAACTTCGCAAACATTCGGCTTAAAAGTGATGAATTCCTTAATAGAAATTATACCAGCTCCAATTGCAATAATCCCCACGATAATTCTTGTAATAATCAGGTAATCCAGAAAAACAAAAGCATTAAGCCATGCAGACATAAAAAGAAAATAGGAAATGGCTGAAGTAATAATAAAAACACTGCCCACTAACCAAACTTTTTTACGAGAACCAGTTGCAATAACAAGAGTCAAAAGAACAATCAAAGACCACATAGAGCAAGGATTAAATCCGTCTAATGTTCCTAAAACAATAGTTAAAAACGGCAGAGTAACTTTTTGCACATTAATCTTGCCAAAAATTGGATGGGAGATAATTTCTTCAGTAATTTTACCGCCACTTGGGGGTTTCACCCCCAAGTCTTCAATCATTTGCCTTATAGTCTGACCTAATCCCTCAGGGCTGTCAAAACCGATAAGATACTGACCGCCAACAATAATCATAGGCACTGCCAAATTTTCAGCGCTTAATCCAAATTTTTGAGCAGTTTCAATAAAAATTTTCTGATTTTCTTTATTATGCCAAATTTCATATTCTTTAATTTCAAGATTTGGTATTTCTTTTTTTAAATCATTTAAAAATTTTATTTCTTCCTTGCAATGCGGGCATTCCTCTCCATAAAAAAGAATGATTTCTATATTTTCTTGCGCATAAACAAATCCAGCTGTTAATAAAAAAACAGCAGAAATAACAATAAAAAATAATTGCCTAAAACGCATTTAAAGATTCTTTTGGATTTGTGATAATAAGAAATTTATATTTTAACAAATCTAAGATGTTTAAATTGCGCGCTTCTAGAATTTTTATACCCAAAAGATTTCTAAAACTTCTATTTATTTGTTCGTCTTTTTTAGGAACAACCAAAATAATCCTATTCTTTTTCTTGACTAATAAATTTTCAAAATTTTTTATAGCAGAAATATTTTTAATAATTGCTATGGCTTCTTTTGTTTTTGGCTGAAGTAAATTAATTTTATCTAAAAATAAGATTTCTTGGTCGCGCAATTTCTGAGAAAGCGCGATCTGCAAAGATTTCTTTTTCATTTTCTTATTTATTTTTTTTGTATATTTTTTTTCTTTTACTGGACCGTGAGTTACCCCTCCGCCAATCCAAATCGGAGATCTAATTGAACCATGTCTGGCTCTGCCCGTGCCCTTTTGCGCCCATGGCTTTCTTCCGCCTCCCCTAACTTCGCCGCGCCCCTTAGTATGAGCAACCGTCGGCCTCTGATTAGCCTGCATAGAAACAACAACTTGATGAATCAGCGCATCATTCCATGGCAAACCAAAAATATCATCAGAAAGTTTTATTTTTCCAGCTTCTTCTGCTTTTTGATTATATACTTTAGTTTCCATAAATTTCTAACAATGTTCCTTTACGGCCAGGTATGGCGCCAGAAATTAAAATTTGATTATTTTCTTTGTCTGCTTTAACAATTTTTAGATTCTTTATAGTTATTCTTTCGCCACCCATTTTTCCTGCCATTCTAGTGCCCTTAAAAACTTTCTGTGGTCCAGTAGCGCCGATTGATCCTGCTTCTCTTTCTGAATGTTTTTGGCCGTGAGTGCGCGGACCTCCATGAAATCCATATCTTTTTACAACACCTTGAAAACCTTTGGCTTTTGAAATTCCGCTCACTTTTATTTTATCACCCTGCTGAAAAATTGAGGCATCAATAACATCACCGACATTCAATGCTTCCGAGGTTCGATATTCTTTTAAATATCTAAAATTGCCTAAGTTTTTTAAATGACCCTTTATTGGCTTATTAATATTTTTTTCCCTTTTTTCCCCAAAGCCAAATTGCGCGGCTGTATAGCCGTCTTTTTCTTTTGTTTTTAACTGAACAACTTTCATTGGTCCGGCCTTAATAATTGTTGCCGGCACAACATTATTGTTCTCGTCAAAAATTTGCGTCATTTTTTCTTTTGTGCCAAGAATAAATTTCATAAAATCATAATGCGAATACCGCGAAATTTTTTCGCATAATTCGCATGCGAGTTTGCATAATTCGCATTAACCTGCCTTAACTTCAATATCGACGCCAGCTGGCAAATTAAGATTGCTTAAAGCGTCAATAATTTTAGGGCCAGGATT
The DNA here is from genome assembly GCA_018901555.1 of Patescibacteria group bacterium. Lineage (GTDB taxonomy): Bacteria > Patescibacteriota > Minisyncoccia > UBA9983 > UBA9983 > JAHIER01. The sequence goes on along the minus strand of JAHIER010000059.1, from coordinate 1,629 downwards.
TAAAATATCAATCAATCTTCTATGAATTCTCATTTCAAATTGTTCTCTGGAATTCTTATCTATAAAAGCAGATCGATTAACCGTATACTTCCTGATTTCTGTTGGAAGAGGTGTTGGCCCTGCAATTTCTGCATCATATCTTCTGGCAGTATCAACAATCTGCTTTACACTTGAATCCAGCACTTTATGTTCATAAGCCCTCACCTTAATACGAAGCTTTTGCTGTATTTCGTTTTTCTTTTCAGTCATCATTATTTAATAATTTTTGTAACCACGCCTGCGCCTACTGTTTTGCCTCCTTCACGAATAGCAAATCTCTGTTTCTCTTCAAGAGCTACAGCAGTAATAAGCTTAACTTTAAAAGTTACGGTATCGCCCGGCATAACCATTTCCACTCCTTCGGCCAAAGTTACTTCACCAGTTACATCAGTAGTTCTTATATAGAACTGCGGTTTATAGCCATTAAAGAATGGCGTGTGACGACCTCCTTCTTCTTTGGTCAAAATATATACTTCAGATTCAAATTCTGAATGCGGAGTAACTGATCCTGGCTTAACCAAAACTTGACCCCTTTCAACATCTTCTTTCTTTAATCCTCTTAAAAGAAGACCGGCATTGTCTCCAGCTATTCCTTCATCAAGAGATTTATTGAACATTTCAATTCCTGTAACAGCGGTTTTTTTTGTATCGCCTAAACCTACAATTTCTATTTCTTCTCCAACTTTAATTTTTCCTCTTTCAATACGGCCGGTAACAACAGTGCCTCGTCCTTCAATTGAGAAAATATCTTCAACTGGCATAAGAAACGGCTTTTCTGTCTCTCTAATTGGTTCTGGAATATATTCATCAAGGGTATCGGCTAATTTTAAAATTGGCTTAGCCCATTCATCATCAACAGATTTAGCTTCTAAGGCCTTAAGACCTGAACCGCGAACAATTGGAGTAGTGTTCCCGGGAAATTCATATTTGTTAAGCAATTCTCTGACTTCTGCCTCAACCAAATCAATAAGTTCTTTATCATCAACCATATCTACCTTATTTAAGAAAACAACAACTGAAGGAACACCCACTTGTCTGGCAAGTAAAATATGTTCTCTAGTCTGAGGCATAACACCGTCAGTGGCAGCAACAACCAAAATAGCGCCGTCCATCTGAGCAGCTCCAGTAATCATGTTTTTAATATAGTCAGCGTGACCAGGAGCATCAATGTGAGCATAATGCCTTTTATCTGTTTCATATTCTGAGTGATGTAAGGCAATAGTAATTCCTCTAGCTTTTTCTTCAGGAGCGCTGTCAATTTTATCGACTGTTTCTAATTTCACTTTTTTGCCAGCCAAATTAAGCACATGCAAAATAGCAGCAGTTAAAGTGGTTTTCCCATGGTCAACGTGGCCAATAGTGCCGACATTAACATGGGGTTTTGTTTTTTCGTATTTTTCGGCCATATAAATTAATTAATTAATTAAACTAATAATTGATAATTTAGAGTTTTTTCGACTTAATAGCAATATCTATATGTTAAGAAAATGGGGAAAAATGTCAACCCCCAATCCGACATTTCGATCTTTTTATTTTTTATTGCTGAATTTTATTGAGAATTTTTTGAATCAATTTTGCCTCCTTTCCGCT